>DXLD01000052.1:6378-9610 GCA_019414935.1 Streptococcus sp. | reverse complement strand
CCCATATAGTGGTATAATTTAAGAAACATAATGAAAATGACTTTAGTTTAGCTGGATTAATCGTTTTGGGTATGAATACAGAGGGGAAAAGATGGATATAGATAGAACTATTTCAGTACAGATTCAAGGTTTGTTGGTTTTTGAAAGTCCTCTTCATCATGATGAGCGTGGCTATTTTTTAGAGAATTGGCGAAAAAAAGATTTAGTTGCAAATGGGGTGCCAGAATCATTCTTTCATCATAAACTTCAAAATAATGTGTCTGTTTCAAATCAGGGAGTTATCAGAGGGATGCATTGTCAGGGCTATGAAAAATTGATGACAGTAGCATCTGGAACCTTTAAAATGATTTTTATCGATCTACGGATAGATTCTCCAACTTACAAATCTGTAGATGTGATAGACGTCAAACCTGGTAGGGCTGTTTTTGTCCCTGGTGGAGTTGCCAATGGAGCACAATCGCTGGTTGATAATGGAATATTGAATTATTTAGTTGCTGACTACTATGATCCACATAAAAACTATCTAGGAATTACACCACTAGACAAAGATGCTCATTTGTTGTGGGATTCTCTTTTAAAACCAATCATTTCTGAAAAAGACCAAGCTGCTAAAACTTTTAAAGAAGTTCTTGAAATAATTGAATCAAGCAAGAAGAAAGTTGCCTTAATAGGTTCAACAGGTGCAGTTGGGAAAGTTTTATTTGATACATTAAGGAAGCAATCTGATATTGATTTAAGTTGTTTCAATAGAAATAGTATTGAAGACGCTTTGAAAGGTTTTTATGATGTGGTGATTTGTACCGCTCCGTCATCAGAAAAATTATTAACTAATTTAGGTTTGAAAAACGATGATTCAGAAATAGAGACATTATTAAATGTCCTAAAAAACATTCAGACAGGTCATATGATTTTAGTGTCTACGAAGTCTGTATTTGATAGTGGTATCAGATATAGCGCTATTCATCAAAAGATTTATAATAGCGTGATTGAAGCTCACAAAAATTGCAATACAATTTATATTATGGACACCTTATATGGAAAAACGCTGAAAAAGGGCTTTATCAACGATTTACTCTCTAGACAATGGACTTATATTTCAAATGATATTGTTTTGGACAAGCCTGAGTTAGAAAAATATTATAAAAAAGTAAATGATCAGTTGTGGGTTTTACTAGAGCCTCTTCCAGATGAACTGTTGAGGGATTTAGAGCCGATTTCTGATATTTATCCTGATGAGATGTGCTATCAAGTAACAGCAATAAATGATTTGGCTCGTCATCTAGTATCGAATTTAAATAGGATTGATGGAGTGAAATTGGGTATCGATAATTCTGAAATTTTTACAGGTAGACAAATAAAGAATTTATTAAAAAATCCTGACGCTTCTACTTTGGGACAATACTTTACAAAGCAAAAAGGAGATTCTAATCTTGAAAATTTACGAAAATAATAGAGGTTTTCAACTAGGAAATTTGCTCTATCTTCTACTACAAGCGCATAGAGATCGGATGATGGGCTATGAGGAAAGTTATGTCTTACGAACAGGATATTTTCAGTTTGCCCAAACCTTTTTTCCAAAAACCGCTGTCTTATTTTCAAAAGCAAATGGTACCGAATTAGAAGATTTTGGTTATTTTCAAGAAGCAGGTGTTGACTATTCTTCAGAAGAATTGGACTCTTTTTGTAGAGAGTATTTGATTGAACCAGTGGTAGCAGCTTCTGCTCGATTTGAAGAGAAAAATGTGACCATTGCCATTAGAAGAACGGATTTTCTCAATGAACGAAATAGAAAAAATTACGGTTATAATTCTCAGTTGTATATCGGTTCTTGTTTAGACAAGATAGCAGCAATTGAAGGGGATAATTTTCAACATTTAACTATCCGAGTTACTTCAGACGATGTTGTCTGGTGTCGCGAAGAATTGGTACCCTTTCTACATTCTCAGTATCATTTTGAAAACCCGATTATAGTTGAGGAGCAGGATGTTCAAGATAACTTTTTACAACTGTATAGCTGTAACAAGTATTTCATTTGTCCCAATTCGACCTATTGTTATTGGGTAGGCTATATTTTAAGACTGACCAAACCTTTTGTAAAAGTGTTTGTTCCTGATTTTAATACTTTACTTGAACAAAATGGGAAACAAATTGCGGATACAAGAGACTGGGAAGTTGTAAGTGTTGACCGTACTGGCTTTGAGTGAAAAATATAAAAGGGAAAATAGATGAACTATAAAAATATCGTTGTGACTGGTGGAGCTGGTTTCATTGGTTCAAATTTTGTGCGATACCTAAAAGAGACTTATAAGGATATTCAGATTACGATTTTGGATAATTTGACTTATGCCTCTTCACTGAAAACAATCGAAGATTTGCTGGATGACGGAGTAGCCTTCCATAAACTGGATATCGCAAATGAGTTGGAATTAAGTAAGCAGATCGATGAAGAAGTTGATTTGATTGTTCATTTCGCAGCAGAATCTTTTAATGACAAGTCTTTGCATGATACGTCTGTTTTTGTGAAGAGTAATATCGTTGGGACGCATAATCTTTTAGAGTTAGCTAGGAAGTATGATATCCGTTTCCACCATATTTCAACAGATGAGGTTTACGGGGATTTTCCATTAGAAAGTAAGGATAAATTCACTGAAAAAACGCAGTACAATCCAAGTTCTCCCTATGCTGCTACAAAGGCTTCTGCTGATCTATTAGTGAAAGCATGGGTTCGTTCTTTTGGGGTTAGGGCTACGATTTCCAACTGTTCAAACAACTATGGACCCTATCAAAATCCTGAAAAATTTATCCCAAGACAAATCACCAATCTTTTAACTGGTCAGCAGGCAGTTCTATATGGAGCAGGACTGAATATTCGTGACTGGATTCATGTCAAAGACCATTGTCGAGCTATTGACACCATTATTGATAAGGGTGTGATTGGTGAAACCTACTTGATTGGAGTAAATAATGAGCGCACGAATATCGAAGTTTTACAGAAAATCTTGTTGCAGTTAGGAAAATCTCAGGAAGATTTCAAGTATATAGCAGATAGACCAGGGCACGACCTTCGTTATGGAATTGACGCAAGTAAGTTATATACTGAATTAGGTTTTACACCTCTCTACGTGGATTTTGATAAAGGCTTAAAAGAAGTGATCCATTGGTATCAAGACCATGAAGCTTGGTGGAAAGAGATGATTGCGCAAAAGCAAGATGCTAAGTAAGAGTTTGTAAG
>DXLD01000052.1:874-6278 GCA_019414935.1 Streptococcus sp. | reverse complement strand
TATCTAGCAAGCTTAGACAATCCTGTAGCTCTTAGCGTCTTTAATCCCAGTACAATGAATTTGTATACTTTTGATGATGGTAGTACTTCCATTGTACCTCTCAATCGCTATACACAAAATTTTGAGAGGGGTATTCCGTATACAAACTTTACCTTAAGAGAGGTTATGTCTTTGTCAAATAGACATTATACGGTATTTGAGGACTGTATCCTTTTCCCAACGGAGAAGCAGTTTTTTCTAAAGCTTCATCTTGAACCAAGTCATTTTCATAGGGCTAAAAATGGTAAGAAAATAAGCGTTTTTCTTGGGCAATTTTTAGGCTCTCTCCTTAATCAGGAAGATTTGGAAATTACCCAAAAATTGACTGCTAAAGTTTTAGATGAACAGAAGATTGATTATTACTATCCTCATCCTAGAGTACCTTTGAATCCTTATCAAGATAAATTGAAAGAAACTAGATTTTGCTTTGAAGAAGAAATTTATTTTTTACTGGAGGAGTATGAGTTCGTTGAAGTACATGGTTTTTACTCAACCTCGCTTTTGATGGTCAAAAATATAGAGGGCGTATCAGTGCATGGGTATCGGACTTTTTTAACAACTCATGAATCAAATGTTTTTGCAAAACGAGGTGTTCCCTATCAAAATCTGTCTCAATCAGACACACCTGTTGATATTATTATGCCTGTCTATAATGGGGCTGAAACCATTAGTCAAACGATTGATTCTGTTTTAAATCAAACCCACCAAGCATTTCGACTGCTAATTGTGGATGATGGCTCGACAGATAATACAGAGGAAGTATGTAAGCCTTATCTAGTAGACGAACGAGTACAGTATATCAGGGAAAGTCATAAAGGGATTTCAGAAACTTTAAATCGTGGAGTCAGCCTGTCTCAAACAGCTTATGTAGCCAGACAAGATGCAGATGATATTTGGATGCCCTGGCATCTAGACCTTCTCTTACATGAATTGGAAGAAAATCCACAAATAGATCTTATAGGAGCCAGAGTTATAGCTGAAGAGGATGAGATGACTGATAAAATGGAACGAAACCCGAAACATGGTTTATCAGGGGAACCATTGTGGTTAGAGCTTGCCTACCGAAATGTCTTTAATCATTCAACCGTCATTTTTAAACGTTCTGCCTATGATGAGGCAGGAGGCTATGATGCTAAGTGCGATGGATTTGAAGATTGGCATTTGTGGTCTAGAATAGTTACAAAGGAGAATGCTTCAGTTTTGAATATAGTAACAACCTACTATCGTTTATCAGAACGTTACAAACGTGGAATGACTTTTCGTGCGAGACTAGCAAGAAGTCGTGGTTTAAGATTGGAGGATGTATTAAAATAAACCATGGTTAAAGTATTTACAATTAAAGAAGCAGTTCCTGTAAGTTCTTATGGTTTTGAAAGAAGTCAATTAGCACGTCAGGAAATCTTTAAAAGTTTAGAGGTAGAACAGGAACTTGTTTTAACAAATTTAGAGAATTTTGTACCAAATTTTGTTGAAACTCTTGAAAATCTTGGATTTGAAAATTTTTACCATGTCATTTATGATCAGTCAGATCTAGCTAGACAGAAGCCCAGTGTAAAAAAAGAATTTGTAGAAGAGCTAAAGGGTATCGTTAGAGTTGAGTATACAAATGAAGGGTATGTTGGTCTTATTCGCTATCAAGATGGAAGTATCGAATGTTATACCTCTCAACTATTGTATCGATATTCTCATCAAGAAAAGTTATTCACTCTTTATGATAGTAAAGGAGAATTACTCAAAGGGGATGTGAGTGAAAATTACCATTCTTATCAAAATCTAAGAAGTGGTGAAACCTATACCCAATGGCAGTTAGTCAGTCTCTATCTAGCTAACAATTCTACAGTCGAAGATCGCTTTATCATCGATATGGTTAATGAATATCCTCTTCAATTGAGGAAGTTCTTCCAAAACACAGGTCGTACCTTGTTTGCATATACTCATTACAATATTTTAGACCCTCAAATGAAGTTTGTCTTACAAAACTGGTGTCAAAATTTAGTTGCAAGCCCCGTTTTGGAAGAGCGATTAGGATCTAATTTGGTACGGTTCTTGCCTCCGATTTATGTAAAAGAGGGTATAGAAAAAGAGTACACTTCTGTAACAGATTGGTGTATTGTAGGTAACATGACTTTTTTGAAACGTTGTGAGTGGGCGATTGAGGCGTTTAGGGAGTTACCTGATAGTAAATTGACGATTTATGGAAATTTACCTGTAGGTTATACTGAAGAAGATTTACCTGAAAATGTTCAGTTTAAAGGATTTGTTGAAAATGTTCCTTATGAGAATCATGAGGGTTATATCTCTTGTTCTATGAGCGAATGTTTTGCAAATGCTGCTGTTGAAGCATCTTCATTTGGTTTAGTTTGTTTGCTTTCTGATGTAGATTTAGCACATAAATTTTATGCAAGTAAATGTGAAAATACTAGAGTATTTCAGACACCTAAAGAATTGAAATCTATACTATTAGATTATCGAAAGGGTGGATACTTTAAATCTTCAAGGTTTTATTCTTGCTATACTAAAGACGCTGTGTTAGAATTATACCAATACTTGATTTTAGGTTAAGTATCTCAGAATTTATTAGCTAAAATATAGTAGTAAAGCCTTTGTCTTTCCGAAAGAAGTAGAAGGATTATATTTAATTTTAATATTGTGAGGTAAAGAATGTTTAGAGACAACAAGCGTGAAATTTATTCTTTCCGTAAGTATAAGAATGGTAGAACTGATTCAAAATTAATCGGTGCAACACTTCTTGCACTAGGTGTTGGTTTAGTTACAACAACACAATCAGTTTCGGCAGATGTTGTAAATGGTACAGGTGGAAGTGAGGTTGCATTGGTAGATAGTGTCGATAAGACAACTTCTGCAAATACAAATACATTTACAGATGATACTGATACTAGTAAAGTTGCTAAATTTGATGCAGTCTTGAATAAAGGTGTTGCTGAACCTACTAAAGCTAACGAAAATAAAGGTGACGCTGATGGTTCAGATGTGTTAACTGTTACTTCTGAGACTACTGTAAATTACAAGTTAGAAGAAGATAATTCACTTTTGAAAACAGAAACAGTAGCAACAGGTCAAGGAACAATTACAACTCCTTATGATAAAAAGGGTCTTGCCGCAGATACAGATGGTAAAGACTACCGTGAGTCAACTGCTGATAAAAGCGGTATTACCGTTTCTGAGGAAACAGGTAAACAAGATACTCTTGAATTGAATGGTAAAGTTTATGAACGTACACGTTCTGAAGTTGAGGGTGCAGATAAAGCTAAGTATAGTAAGACTCAGTTCAATGATATTGAAGCAAGTGTGTCCCCAGAAGGAATGCACAACAAACTAGGGGAAATTGATTATACAAAAACGACAGGTAAAGTTTATCTTGTCGAAGAAACTTCTGACGGTCACTACGGTAAGTTCGTAGAAACTGACGGGGTATCGAGCGATGAAGATGCAGTTTCTAAGTGGAAGGCAGGTCTTGCAAACGCTAAAGACTTCACGAAAGCAAATGTAACTCTTCATGAAGGTGACTCTATTCTTGTATTAGATAAAGATACTTATGCAGTGGGTAACTCTACAACTGTTAAGACTATTAAAAAATTTAAGAGTCCAACTTTTGAATTAAATCCTGATACTCGTAATGTTGAAGATTCAGACACATTTGATTCTCCTACGTATACTATTCAAAGTTCTTTTGATCAAGGTGTGTCGATTACAAAACTCGGAGCAGATGGTAGATTTAAGACCGGTGATGATGTAACAGAAACTATAGCAACAAATTCCGCTTTATTTGGATTTGCTACTGATGATTTCGTTTATGATGACAATCCGTATTTCCAACTAAGTCCTAGAAAAGAAGATTCTAGTTTACAAACTCCGACAGCAGCAGAAGCGCTTAAAAACAATAAGAGCTACCGTTATTTGTTTGATTTATTGGAATTTGCTAAAAAACAAGCTAATACTTCAGAAGAAGCGCAAAAAGTGGCAGAAGTAAAAGCTAGAGTAGATGCTTATTTTGAAGAACTTCCTGCTAAACTAAAAGCTCTTGGAGCTGATGTAGTTTGGGTGAATAGCGGTAATCTTGCGAATACTTATGCGTTTTATAGTCCTGAATCAACTGTTGATGATCTGGAGGATTTACTTTCACCTAACCGAAATTTAGGTAACATTATTAAAACGTTAACCTTTAAAAATATTGAAAAACAAGAGTTTAGGGGAGATACTACCTTAAACACCACCACTATTGAGAAGTCATATACTGTAGATGAGTCTGGTTCAATTTCATTAACTAAAACAACAATTAACCATATTGAAGGCCAAGTTACAAGGGAACAAATTTTAGAGAACCTAGAAGATACAGGTACAACTAAAGAGGTTGCTACCGAACTTCTTAAGAAAGGTACAGTCAAAGTTAATGACGATGGTTCTATAACAATCACTTCTGTAGAAACTACACCAGAATATAAGTTTTTCCAAGGGGAGTCAGATAATAATGTCGAAGCAATTCCTGAAGGTGGGTATTACAAAGCTCAACCCGATAGTGGTATCGAGTTTATTTCTGCAACAGAAACTTCAAGTCACAACGAAACAACCTACAACAAACGTGAATTAATTACACCAATTCGTGCTTATAAGGTTGTAGCTGACGGAAATTCTACAGTAACTCACTACTACCGTGAGAAAAAAGCCCCTCTAAACGTTAACTACTATTTAGAGAACACAACAACTTCTTTAGCACCAAGTGAAAACCAAGTAGACTTACCAGTTAAGTCTGACTACAGAACTCAATCTAAAGAAATTCCGTCTAAAACTGATGTTCAAGACTTACCAGAAAAGACCGTTACAACAGTAACTACTTATGAGTTAGTAGCTACACCAGACAATGCAAACGGTAAGATTGCAGAAGGTGGCACTACGGTAAACTATTACTACCGTGCAGTTGAAAAAGTGACTGAGGTAGCAAAACAAGCTCCAGTAACAGTTAATTACTATAAAGAAGGAACTACTGAAAAACTGGCTGATACGATTGAACAAGGTCAAAAAGATATTGGTTCTAACTATACTTCTGAACCTGCAACTATCAAACCAAAAGTTGAAACAAAAGAGTTTGATGATAAAACTGTAACCACTACAACAACTTATGAATTGGTGAAAGTACCAGACGATAAGGATGGTGTTGTTCCAGTTGGTGGTAAAGTAGTGAATTACTATTACCGTGAAGTTGTGAAAGAAGATGTTGTTAAGAAACAAGCTCCTGTAACTGTAAATTATTACAAAGAAGGAACAACTGAGAAGTTGGCAGATAGTATTGACCAAGGTCAAAAAGATATTGGTTCTAACTATACTTCTGAACCTGCAACTATCAAAC
>DXLD01000052.1:0-774 GCA_019414935.1 Streptococcus sp. | reverse complement strand
GAACAACTGAGAAGTTGGCAGATAGTATTGACCAAGGTCAAAAAGATATTGGTTCAAACTACACTTCTGAAGCGAAAGTGATTCCAAGTAAGGTTGAAAAAGTTGTTGAAAATGGAAATGTAATCACAAGAACAACTTCTTATGAGCTAGTAAAAGTTCCTGAAGATAAGGACGGAATTGTTCCAGTTGGTGGTAAGGTCGTAAACTATTACTACCGTGAAGTAGTTGAAGAGGTTGCAAAACCAAATGAAGCTCCTAAAGTGGAAATTCCTGAGTTGAAGATTCCTGAAGAGTCTAAGCCAGAGCCAAAACCTGAACCGACTCCACAACCAGCTCCGACTCCACAACCAGCTCCAGCTCCTCAGCCAGCTCCACAACCAGAACCTAGTCCTGCACCAAATCCAGTTCCAGTGACACCTGAGACACCTGAACGACCAATAGCTCCAGTGACACCAGAACAACCAGCAGAACCTGCTACACCACAGTATATGGATGGTCAACGCGAACTTCCAAATACAGGTACAGAAGCAAACTCTAGCCTAGCAGCACTTGGACTTCTAGGAGCCTTGAGTGGATTCGGATTGATTGCTCGTAAGAAAAGAAAAGACGAAGAATAATTCAGACATTCTTTCAATCAGTGATTGATTCAACCTAAGAAAGAACTTGAGATTTAGCATCTCAAGTTCTTTATCTTATGAGAAAATCTTTTATCTTAAGTATAAGAGTTTTTTTCTTTCAGAAAAAATGGTATAATAGCAGTCAAAACTAGAAAAT
>DXLD01000051.1:0-9743 GCA_019414935.1 Streptococcus sp. | reverse complement strand
TGCCTCTGTGTAAGAAAAGTCCAAAAGAGAATGGCTCAAAAAGAAGATGTTATAGATGCTTCCTAAAGCGCCACCCAAGGCATTGATAAGCAAGACAGCAAAGATCATGAATCCAAAGTTTTTCTGTCCACCTTTAAGAAAAACGAGACGTAAATTTCGATAAATCGTTAGGAACTGCTCTTTGATCGGAAGCTTCTCATTTTTTAGTGATTCACCATCAGCAGATGACATTGACAGGCTCAATTTGCTTTTTCCTAAAAAGAGGATGACGGCTGATACTAGGAAGAAACAGGCATTGATTCCCGCAACGAGAGAAAAATTGTTGACCGATAAACCTAAGAGCCAGACTCCAAAGGCTTGACCACCAATAGCTGAAATATAGGTGATGAACTGGGAAAAAGAGTAAGCCTCCATCAAATCCTCTTCAGCTACTTTTTCCTTAATAAGAGGCATGCGCAAACCACCTGCAAAATCACTAATGACATCACTGATGACATTGATCAAACACAGGCTAGAAAAGGCAAAGAGACTAGCTTGCTGAACAACTAGGGCTGCCAGAAAAAATAAAACCGCCTGAAACAAACCGCTATAGACCATCCATTTGACCTTGTCCCTTGTGTAATCTGCTCGAATTCCTACAAAAACTGTAAAGAGAGTCGGAAGAATCATGATAATATTCGCCATAGCAACAGCAAAAGAGGCTTGTGGCAAGGTCGATGCATAGACGATAAATACCAGATTAAAAATCGAAGCACCAAAAGCATTGAAGAAGCGTGACAAAGTCAAGAGACGATAAGCTTGATTTCTGAACAATAGTTTCATAGGTAATCTCCCTTCTTGTTCGAAGTTCTTATGTAAAGTATGACTATAGTATAGCACTTAGAAATTTTAGAGGAAGAACTTTTGAATATATGCAACAAATGAAATGATCAAAAAGAATCGAGAGAACTTCTCCAGTGGCACGAGAGAGCCCAACAGTTCTATCGCTTCAAATTTTAAATAATTTTCTTAGTTTGCAGATATTCAACAATCGGTCGTTTTTCTATAGTATTCGGCAGATTTATTACAGCCAAGCATCTCAAAAATACGGACAGCATCTTCCATCTTTTTCTGACCTTCCTTGACTCTGCCTTGCTTGCTATCAAGAAGACCTTCCGCCCACAAATAGACAATTCGGAAATAGGTTTCATTTTCATTGTAGAAATGCTCTTTGATAACACGTTTAAAATAAGAGGCATTAGTAAATTCTTCACACTCAATGCTGGCTAAAAAGCCATTCAATAGTATAGTGTGAAAAAGGTTTCGATTGCCAGACATTTCCATTAGGAAATCAGATTTACGTACCATCTCTCTAACATACCTAGTGAAAAGAGAAACAGATAGAAATGCTGAACTGACTGAAAATAAATTGAGTTCATAGATTCCCCAGATCTCGGTAGAAAACAAATAATCATGAAGGACTTTCCCTTCCTCTGCTGTTAACTCTACCCTTTCATCCATGCTCTTCATATAAGACTTGATAATAATGGCATTTAGAATATGTTTCTGTTTGTTTTGAGAATGTGCATGCTTTTGATACTCCCTGCGATACAAGTCCTCAAGCGGAGCTATGTTCTTTGGATTCAAGACATCTATGATTTCTTTTCTCAACTCAGAATCTGTATCATACTGAAAACCTCTCGCCAGAAAGAGGATTTCCTCCACACTGGCAGATATGTTTTCTAGGGCAAATAAAAACTTTTCCACCGAAAGCTCACTCTGACCTGTTTCAAAGCGGGATAACATGGACGGCGAAAATTGGCCCCCAGTTGCTTGTCTCAGCGAGATATTTCTTGACTCTCGTAATTGTCTAAAGACTTTTCCAATCTGCTCCATAGGCTTCTCCTTGATTCAGCGTTTTCTTTATATTATCATATTTTTTCAGAAAATTCATCAAAAACTTGCCAAATTGTCAGAATTATGAGAAAATAGAGGATATTTATCATGTGGAGGGACTGTAATGAGAGACGATATCAAAATCAATGACCGCGCTTTGGCCTTGCAAGACCAAATTATTGAAAAACTAGAGAAGGTTTTTGATACAGATGTGGAATTGGATGTTTACAATCTAGGGTTGATTTATGAAATCAATCTGGATGAAACTGGTCTCTGCAAGATTGTCATGACCTTCACCGACACTGCCTGTGATTGCGCCGAAAGTTTGCCTATCGAAATCGTGGCAGGTCTGAAACAAATCGAAGGTATCGAAGATGTCAAGGTTGAAGTCACCTGGTCGCCTGCCTGGAAAATCACACGAATCAGTCGCTACGGCCGTATTGCCCTTGGACTACCACCTCGTTAATACTCTTCAAAAATCTCTTCAAACCACGTCAGCGTCGGCTTTTCGTAGATATGTTACTGACTTCGTCAGTTCTATCTGCAACCTCAAAACAGTGTTTTGAGCAACCTGCGCCTAGCTTTCTAGTTTGCTCTTTGATTTTTATTGAGTATAAGCAGGCAAATCACTTTTGAAAATAAAAATAAGCAAGCCGAAGTTGGCTTGCTTTTTGAGTTTATTTTTTACCTGACTTGTCCATATTCCAGAAGTCTGTCACGGCTCCGCGTGAAGCAGATGATACGATATGGGCATATTTTCCGAGGACACCACGGCTGTAAAGCGGTGGCAAGGTTGTTTCTGCCTTGCGTTTTTCAAGTTCTTCTTCGGATACAGCCATAGAAATTTCTTTAGTATCTTGGTCAACCGTAACGATATCACCTGTACGAAGGTAAGCGATTGGTCCACCATCTTGAGCTTCAGGAGCGATATGTCCAACAACCAGACCATAAGTACCACCAGAGAAACGACCATCTGTCAAGAGGGCAACCTTGTCTCCTTGACCTTTACCGACGATCATTGATGAAAGTGACAGCATCTCAGGCATACCAGGACCACCCTTAGGTCCAACGAAACGAACAACGACTACGTCGCCATCAACGATTTCATCTGTCAGAACAGCCTGGATAGCATCTTCTTCTGAGTCAAAGACCTTAGCTGGTCCAACGTGACGACGCACTTTAACACCTGATACTTTAGCAACCGCACCGTCAGGAGCAAGGTTCCCGTTCAAGATGATAAGCGGACCATCCGCACGTTTTGGATTTTCAAGTGGCATGATGACTTTTTGACCTGGAGTCAAGTCTGCAAAGTCAGCCAAGTTCTCAGCTACAGTCTTACCAGTACATGTGATGCGATCTCCGTGAAGGAATCCATTTGCCAAGAGGTATTTCATAACCGCAGGCACACCACCGACTTCGTAGAGGTCTTGGAAGACATACTGACCAGATGGTTTCAAGTCGGCCAAGTGAGGCACACGCTCTTGGATCGTATTGAAGTCCTCAAGTGACAAGTCAACATTGGCAGCATGGGCAATGGCAAGCAAGTGAAGAGTAGCATTTGTAGAACCACCAAGAGCCATAGTTACAGTGATGGCATCTTCAAAAGCTTCACGAGTTAAGATATCTGATGGTTTGAGTCCAAGCTCCAACATCTTGACAACAGCACGTCCTGCTGCTTCGATATCTTCTTTCTTGTCAGCTGATTCAGCTGGGTGAGATGAAGATCCTGGCAAACTCATCCCTAGAACTTCGATAGCAGTCGCCATGGTATTAGCTGTATACATACCACCACAGCCACCAGGGCCAGGGCAGGCATTACATTCAAGACGTTTCACGTCCTCAGCTGTCATGTCACCGTGGTTCCATTTTCCGATACCTTCAAAGACAGAAACCAAGTCGATGTCTTTGCCATCAAGATTTCCCGGTGCAATAGTTCCACCATAAGCGAAAATAGCTGGGATATCCATATTTGCAATGGCAATCATAGAACCAGGCATGTTCTTGTCACAGCCACCGATAGCAACAAAGGCATCCACGTTGTGACCACCCATAGCTGCCTCGATTGAGTCTGCAATGATATCACGAGATGTCAAAGAGAAACGCATACCAGGCGTTCCCATGGCAATCCCGTCCGCTACAGTAATAGTCCCAAACTGTACAGGCCAAGCGCCTGCAGATTTGACACCCTCTTTAGCTAATTTCCCAAAATCATGCAAGTGGATGTTACATGGTGTATTTTCCGCCCAAGTCGAAATAACCCCAACAATCGGTGTTTCAAAGTCCTTATCTGTCATACCAGTCGCACGAAGCATGGCACGGTTTGGTGATTTAACCATACTGTCATAAATGCTACTGCGATGACGTTTATCTAATTCAGTCATCTTATCCCTCCCATTTCAGTTTTTACTATTATAGCACATTTTAAAAGCAATGAACAGAAGAAAATTCTTGAATTTTCAGAAAATTCTATATACATATAAATATTTAAAATTAAAAACAACAAAGCGGATTAGTGCACTTTCTGATGACCAGAATATGCTTTTTAATCCGCTTGCTTTAAATAACGTAATGTAATTTTTACAGAAATTCTTTCAGATAAGTGTATTTAACATCTATCTTGCATTATAAAACTCTAGAACTTTCTCTTTTATATTCGATTCACTCAAACCATACTCATTAAGAAGATAATCCATTTTCCCTACTTGACCGAATCTTTCTTGAACACCCATCCGATGAATTTTTGTTATTCCATCATCAGAGAATAATTCACATAAAGCACTGCCAATTCCACCTATCTGATTGTGGTTTTCTACAGTAAATACAGTTTTTCCACTTAACATTGTTTTTATCTGTTCTGGTATTGGTTTAATTCTAAATAAATCTATCACACCTACTGAATAACCTAATTTAGACAGTTCATCCGCAACTCGAATACTTGGAGCAACCATTATGCCAGAAGCAACTATTGCAACATCTTCACCGTGTCTTAACTCAATGTAGCCTTTAGAAAAATCTTCTCCACCTTGATATACAGCCTCTGGAGCTTTTCTAATTGTTCGAATATATTTTAGTCCTTTTAATTCTAATGTCTGGTTCAAGATTTCACGAAATTGGATATCATCAGTTGCTTCAAAAATGATTGATTTAGGAATTAAACGTAACAATCCAATTTCTTCAAATGGCATATGTGTCCCACCATTCATTTCCGCAGTTACTCCTGCATCTGATCCAATCACAGTGGCATCCAATTGTGCGTATCCAAGAGAAATAAATAATTGATCAAATACTCTTCGTGAAGCAAAAGGGCCAAATGTATGAAGATAAGGTCTAAACCCCTGAATAGATAAACCTGCTGCAAGCCCGACCATTTCTGCTTCCATGATCCCAACATTCACATAACGGTCTCCAAAGTCCTTTTCAAGATTATTAGTAGCCATCGAACTTGACAAATCTGCTTCTAAAACTACTATATCAGAATAACTTTGGTTAGCCTCTAGAAGGAAATCTCTATACACATGTCGTAATTCTTTCGTACTTCTCATCATTCTGTTTCCTCCAATTCCTGACTTAATCTTTCGACAACTGAAGTTAACATTTGTCTCTCCTCTACAGTAGGGCGAAGATGATGATTGGATTTCATTTCTTCCAGCTCTCGAACCCCTTGACCTTTAATAGTATCTAATACAATACACTTAGGTGATAAATTATTTGACTGTTTTAATTGAACAATCCCTTCATAAATTTCTTTAATATCTGAACCATTGACCCTAATGGATTCAAATCCAAATGCTGAGAATTTTTCTACAAAATCACCTGGATTACAAATATCTTTTGTAAAACCATCTAATTGTTTTTTGTTATCGTCTACAAATACAATTAAATTGGATAACTGTTGATGAGAAGCAAACTGTATAGCCTCCCAACATTGTCCCTCATTTAACTCACCATCTCCAACAATAGCATAGGTATAAAAGGGACTTTTTCTTATTCTCTGACCATATGCAAGTCCGGTCGCGACACTAATTCCTTGTCCTAGAGAGCCAGTTGTCATATCTATGCCCGGCGTTAAATTTCTATCAGGATGAGACGGTAATTTGGTTCCATTTGTATTTAAAGAATATAAGAATTCTTTATCAAAGAAACCATTCAAATAGAGTGTGCTGTACAAAGCTGGTCCAGCATGTCCCTTGGATAAAACAAAATAATCTCTATCTCGTGATGCAAATATTTCTGGAGTCATCGGCATTATTTCACCATAAAGAACCGCTAAAACTTCTACTATAGACAGACTCCCTCCATAATGGCCAAATCCAAGATGATTCAATGTTCTAAGAGTATTTAATCGGATTTTTGTTGCAAATTTTCTTAACTCATCTTCTCTATTTTCACTTAAAATCATCCCTTATTCCTCCTTTGCAGATGGCTTTTTAATAAAGGATACTCCAAACATAACTGCTAGAATAAGAACAAGACCAATAATAATGCCTGCTTGTGAGCCAAATTGATTCAACATTCCTAAAATAATTCCTGATAGACCAAAATCTGCATCTGAGAAAGTTGATCCTTGGAAACCAAGTCCTCCCAAAACTGGCATTAAAAATACTGGAAGAAAACTGATTAAAATACCTTGTAAAAATGCTCCAATAGTGGCTCCTCGAACACCACCAGATGCATTCCCAATTACACCTGCAGTCGCTCCACAGAAGAAATGAGGCACAACGCCTGGTAAGATGACAACCGTTCCTGAAGCAATCATAATTGCCATACTTACTAAACCACCAACAAAACTAGAGATAAATCCAATTAGGACTGCATTAGGTGCATAAGTATAAACAATCGGACAATCCAAAGCAGGTTTTGAATTAGGTACAAGACGCTCTGAAATACCTTTAAAGGCTGGAACAATTTCACCCAAAATAAGGCGAACACCTGCTAAAATAACAAATACACCTGCTGCAAATTGACCTGCTAATTGTAAAGCATAAACTAGACCACTTGTACCATTACTGATTTCTTTTTCTATATATTCTGACCCTGCAAAGATAGCTACAATAATGTAAATAACTGCCATAGATAAAGTAATACTAACAGTACTATCACGTAAAAAAGCTAAACTCTTTGGAAATTTAATGTCCTCTGTTGATTTTGATTTGTCACCGATAAGGCTACCAGTGAAACCACTTAACCAATATCCCAAAGAACTGAAATGACCTAAAGCCACCTTGTCATTTCCAGTTAATTGAACCATATATTTTTGCACAAATGCCGGGGAAACACTCATAATAATACCGAGTGCTAATCCTCCTAGTAAGATAAGAGGCAAACTTGTAAAGCCAGCAACTGATAAAATGACCGCAATCATACACGCCATATATAGAGTGTGGTGTCCTGTTAAAAAGATATATTTGAATCGAGTAAAACGAGCAATTAAGATATTGAATACCATACCTGCAAACATAATCATTGCAGTAGCTGAGCCATATGTGGTTAAAGCTACTGCTACAATTGCTTCATTATTCGGTACAACTCCAGATAAATGAAAAGCATGTTCAAACATGGTACCAAATGGATTCAAAGAATTTTGTACAATTCCTGCACCACCAGATACAACTAAGAAACCAACAAAGGTCTTAATTCCACCTTTAATAATATCAGGTAATTTCTTCTTCTGAAGAACTAATCCTAAGATTGCAATTAAAGCTACTAAAATAGCTGGTGTACTAACAATATCCAATATGAACTTCATCATGACGCTAGCCTCCTAAATAAGTCCTTTTTCTTCACAAAGTTTAGTAATTAATTCTCGTAGTTCATCCATATCAATAATACTATTTAAGATACGAACATCTCCAAGATGACTAGCTGAATCAGCTAAATCACGACCAACAATCCAAATATCAGCTGCATTTGGATCTGCTCCACCTAAATCATAGTGTTCAACTTCTACATCTGAAACATTCAAATCACTCAATACAGATTCAATATTCATCTGTACCATAAAACTTGAACCTAATCCTGAACCACAAGCTGTACCAATTTTTAACATTATCTAATCCTCCTGTTTAATTATCATTTCAATGTCATCATAGTTTTTTGATGATATTAAAGTTTGAACATGATTTTTATCTCTTAAAATTGTTGTTAAATGTGACAAAGCCTTTAAATGACTCTCATTATCAATAGCTGCAATACAAATCAACAATCTTACCTCTTGTTCTGGATTATCCAATAAATAAATCGGTTCTTCCAAAACTAACATTGACATTCCTATTTCATTCACACCTTCATCTGGCCGAGCGTGAGGAATTGCTACTCCCTTCCCTAAATTAATAAAAGGCCCAAACTCTTCTACTTTTTGAATCATTGCCTCAGGGTAGTTCTCAGTTATCTTATGTTGATCCAAAAGCGGTTTAGCTGCTAAACGAATTGCCTCCTTCCATCCTAATTTTTCCGAACTAACCTGATAAGTTTCTTTTGTAATTAATTCTTCTAACAATGGTAACACTTCCTTTCTGTTCATTTCTTGATAGAGATACCTCTTTAATGCTAATTTTAACTCTAATTCTTGTGTTATTACACTATATCGTCTTACTATGCTAATTATCTGATTAAGCTCAATATCTCGATAACCTGTATCTGGGAAATCTTTTGATACCAATTCAACTAACTGTGTTGTTTGTTCTTCCGTCATCATAACAGAAACTAGATAATTTGGCTTCTCTGTATCCACCTTTATAGTAGAAAAAACCATATCATAGTCACTACTAGTTTTCGCATATAAATCATCAATCTTTGAGGTTCCTATAAACTCAATTTGAGGGAATAATGCTAATAGATTCTCTTTTATCATCAATGAAGAACTAATTCCATTAGGACAGATAATTGCTGCTTTATAACATTTTTGAGGCAAATTGTCTGCTTTCTTTAAATATCCTCCAAAATGGATAACAAAATATGCTGTTTCACTATCAGGTATGGGCTTGTCAATAGCGTCCATCAAGGGAGTCAAAGAATCTTTTACTAGTTCAAATAAATCAGGATAATGTTCTTTAACATGCAACACATATTCATTTGAGCTAGGTAAGCCGAACTTTAATCTATAGTAAGCCGGTATAAGGTGGCGGCGAAGATTTTCTCTCAATACTTCTCTTTGTTTAAAATGTAACAAAGAAATATCTTCCATTCTACTTATAATAGCCTCTGTTAATTGATTAAAGTAAACCGGAGCAACATCTACTTCACCTTCAAAGCAACTTGATAATAAAACTGTGACATAGCGATAATCATCCTCTGAAAATACCGTATCTATAATTCCCAAATCAACTACTGTATCTAATAAAATAGTCGTTATATCTTGAATAATAGGAGATACTAATGTCTCTGAAAGACATACTCTTTCAACATCCCTTTGATACCTACATATAATGAATACTAAACCGAAAAGGCAAACTTTTAATTGATTAACAATAGGTACTATCTGTAGCTTTTCATAATAATCTTTAACTACCTGATCAATCAAATCATAAGTTAATGAATACCCCCAACTGGATAAAACATAATCCAACCCCCAAATCCCTATGGAGGATTCCAGCAACTCACTAACCATTTGAAAAGCTAAACGGTGCTTATTCCACTCTGAACCGTGTAAAGTATAACCTTTTGCTCTACTGTACCCTAGCTCCAAATCATTATCCAACATAATCTTTCTTAATGATTGAATATCAGATAAGGTTGTATTCTTACTTACTTTCAAAAAGTCTTGGTAATGATTATTCGATATAAAATCTAATCGGCAAAAAGTGTAAAGATAGATTAGGTAAATTCGCAAACTAAGTTCCACCGCTAGTAGAAGTGGAAGTTAGTCTGAT
>DXLD01000050.1:0-9863 GCA_019414935.1 Streptococcus sp. | reverse complement strand
AAAAATTTTAAGGAGAAATGACAGAATGTCTGTATCATTTGAAAACAAAGAAACAAACCGTGGTGTCTTGACTTTCACTATCTCTCAAGACCAAATCAAACCAGAATTGGACCGTGTCTTCAACTCAGTGAAGAAATCTCTTAATGTTCCAGGTTTCCGTAAAGGTCATCTTCCACGTCCTATCTTTGACAAAAAATTTGGTGAAGAGTCACTTTACCAAGACGTTATGAACGCTCTTTTGCCAAACGCTTATGAAGTAGCTGTAAAAGAAGCTGGTCTTGAAGTTGTTGCTCAACCAAAAATTGATGTAACTTCAATGGAAAAAGGTCAAGATTGGGTTATCACTGCTGAAGTTGTTACAAAACCTGAAGTAAAATTGGGTGACTACAAAAACCTTGAAGTATCAGTAGATGTAGAAAAAGAAGTAACTGATGCTGATGTTGAAGAGCGTATTGAACGCGAACGCAACAACTTGGCTGAATTGGTTATCAAAGAAGCTGCTGCTGAAAACGGCGACACTGTTGTTATCGACTTCGTTGGTTCTATCGACGGTGTTGAATTTGACGGTGGAAAAGGTGAAAACTTCTCACTTGGACTTGGTTCAGGTCAATTCATCCCTGGTTTCGAAGACCAATTGGTAGGTCACTCAGCTGGCGAAACTGTTGATGTTATCGTAACATTCCCAGAAGACTACCAAGCAGAAGATCTTGCAGGTAAAGAAGCTAAATTCGTAACAACTATCCACGAAGTAAAAGCTAAAGAAGTTCCAGCTCTTGATGATGAACTTGCAAAAGATATCGACGAAGAAGTTGAAACACTTGCTGAATTGAAAGAAAAATACCGCAAGGAATTGGCTGCTGCTAAAGAAGAAGCTTACAAAGATGCAGTTGAAGGTGCAGCAATTGATAAAGCTGTAGAAAACGCTGAAATCGTAGAACTTCCAGAAGAAATGATCCACGAAGAAGTTCACCGCTCAGTAAACGAATTCCTTGGAAACTTGCAACGTCAAGGCATCAACCCTGACATGTACTTCCAAATCACTGGAACTACTCAAGAAGACCTTCACAATCAATACCAAGCAGAAGCTGAGTCACGTACTAAGACTAACCTTGTTATCGAAGCAGTTGCGAAAGCTGAAGGATTTGACGCTTCAGAAGAAGAAATCCAAAAAGAAATCGAGCAATTAGCTGCAGACTACAACATGGAAGTTGCACAAGTACAAAGCTTACTTTCAGCTGATATGTTGAAACACGACATCACAATCAAAAAAGCTGTTGAATTGATCACAAGCACAGCGACAGTTAAATAATCTTAATAAACAAAAAGCCCACCTGAATTGGTGGGTTTTCTTGTGCACTATTTTCCAAAAATCTCTTTGAGGTCTGCGTCTGTAATCCCAATCATGGCTGGGATGCTGTCCCAGTTTTCTTCTGTCAGGATGTAGGATTGTTCAGAGGTACTTGATGTAGCTGTTTCAGAGACCGCTTGTTGCTTTTCTTCAACATTCTCCAATAAATAACTGAAGCGTTCAATTAGATAGGTTTTTCGGGCAGTTCCGATATGCTGGGTGGCATAGTCGAATGCCTGTAATTCGCCTAGTAAGATAAGCTTGCTTTTGGCGCGTGTAATGGCTGTATAGATGAGATTGCGCTCCAGCATACGCCTGCTAGCACTGGTGATAGGTAGGATAACAACGGGAAACTCACTTCCCTGAGACTTATGGATACTCATAGCATAGGCCAAGCGAATCTTGTACCATTCGTTACGTGGGTAAGAGACCTCATTGCCATCAAAATCAATGACAATCTCATCTTGTTTCGACTCGGTGTATTTACCAGGAATCAAGTCTGTGATAGCTCCCAAATCTCCATTAAAGACATTGATTTCAGCATCGTTGACCAGGTGAATGACTTTGTCGCCCTTACGATAGTGGCACTGGGGGGCTTCAAAACTAAGTTGGTCTTTTTGTGGTGGGTTCAGGAGGTCTTGCATGAGTTGGTTGATGGCATCAATCCCTGCCGTCCCTCGGTACATGGGGGCCAGAACCTGAATATCACGTGCAGGAATACCACTTCTGAGGGCAGCGCCTAAGATTTTCTCAATAGTAGCTGGAATATGGCCACTAGCAATTTCAAAGTAGGAACGGTCTGCTTTTTTCTGGGTGAAATCAGCTGGCAAGATACCCTGTCGAATCTGACTAGCTAGGGTGACGATGGTTGATTCTTCGCTTTGTCGATAAATTTTTTCCAAGCGAGTTTGAGGAATCAAGGGAATATGGAGTAGATCCGCTAGAACCTGTCCAGGACTGACAGAAGGCAACTGGTCACTGTCTCCCACGATGAGGATCTTACTGTTAGAAGAGATGTTGGAGAAGAGTTGATTGGCCAGCCAAGTATCCACCATAGAAAATTCATCCACGATGATAAAGTCAGCATCCAGATAATCTTCCAGATGACTGGTATCATCGTCGCCTGTCATTCCCAAGTGGCGGTGTATGGTCGCGCTCGGTAAGTCTGTCAATTCATTCATGCGCCGAGCAGCTCGACCAGTTGGAGCAGCAAGAAGAATGGGCAGATTGCTTTTTTTCCTAAGGTCAAGTCCTTCTAAAAGGGCATAAACAGCGATGATACCATTGATAACCGTTGTCTTACCAGTACCAGGCCCACCTGTCAGGATAAAGATCTTGTTCTGGATAGCGTCGCAGATAGCCTGTTTTTGAATGCTATCATACTCAATCCCCAGCTCATCCTCGACAGTAGTGATATGTTTTTGAATAGTTTCTAAATCTTGGCTCTTCTGTTTTCCTTTTTCAAGGATGCGAACCAAGTGACTGCGGATACCTTCCTCAGCGAAAAAGAGGCTGTTGTCAAAAATCTTGGTATCAATCTGCTGAACCTTGTCTTCTTCAATCAGGTTGGAGAGTTCTTGGGCAACTTGGCTGGGATCCAGTTCCACGGGGCGGGAAGATTCAAGGAGAGTAAGGGTTTGTTCTAGCAAATCCCGTGCTTCAACATAGGTGTCCCCTGTCTCCATACAGGTCTGAAAAAGACTATGTACTAGACCGGCGCGGAAGCGTTCTGGAGCCTGACTTTCAATACCTAGTTCCTCTGCTAGTTGGTCAGCAATGGTAAAGCCCAAACCCTTAATATCCTCAACCAACTGGTAGGGATAGTTTTCAACCACATCAAGGGTTTCTTCCTTGTAAAAGTCTTGAATCTGGAAGGCTAGTTTATTGGGAATGCCGTAGTTGGCAAGTTTCGCCAAAATCATCTCCGTTCCGTAGTTGAGGCGGAGAGTGGAGACGAAAGCCTCGCGATTTTTGGTAGAGAGACCTGCGATGCCTTCTAGCTTTTCTGGGTGTTGCAGAATTTCGTCAATGGTATTGTCGCCATAGGTATCCACGATTTTCTGAGCTGTCTTGAGCCCAATCCCCTTGAAATGGCTACTAGAAAAGTATTTAACCAGCCCCTTGCTAGTTGGTTTTGCACGTTCATAACGGCTGATTTGCAATTGCTCCCCATACTTAGAGTGCTGGACAATTTGTCCCCAAAAAGTATAGTCTTCTCCCTCAATTACGTCAGCCATGGTACCCGTGACAATGATTTCAAAATCATCAAAGTTTTCTGCGTCTGTATCGTCGATTTCTAGGAGGAGGATGCGATAAAAATTGCTGGGATTTTCAAAAATAATCCGTTCAATGGTTCCTGAAAAATAAACTTCCATAAAATTCCTTTGCATGAATAGGTGAGAGTTAATACTCTTCGAAAATCTCTTCAAACCACGTCAGCTTCGCCTTGCCGTATATATGTTACTGACTTCGTCAGTTCTATCTACAACCTCAAAGCAGTGCTTTGAGCAACCTGCGGCTAGCTTCCTAGTTTGCTCTTTGATTTTCATTGAGTATAACTTTGTTTCTATCTTAATCAAACTGGATAGTGAATAATCATATTCTCACGATAGAAGAAGAGGCTGAGATTGGTGATTCTCGGCCTCTTCGATTTCTTAAAATGTTCCGATACGGGTAATTGGCCAGAAGCGGAATTTAGCTTCTCCTGTGATATCTTTTGCTTTGAAGGTACCTACGTGACGGCTGTCGCTTGAAACCAAGCGGTCGTCTCCGAGGAGGAGGTATTCTCCTTCTGGGACAGTAAAGCTAAAGTTGGTATTGTAGTTGACATCAACTGTGAAGGCTTGAGCCTTTTGAGCGATACTTCTAAAGAAAGTTCCTTTATTTCCTTCAAAACCTTTGCCTGAGTATGTACTTTGGAGTTTGTCATCCTTGAAGCGTTTGATGTAGTCAGCTAGGTAAGGCTCGTCCGTCTCTTTGTCATTTATGTAAAGTTTATCGTTTTCGTAACGGATGGTGTCGCCAGGCATTCCGATGACACGTTTGACAATGTCCTTATTGCCATCTTCCTCATGGGCCACCACGATATCAAAACGGTCAATAGGGAGGTGTTTGACAACAAAGAGGATTTCACCGTCCGCTAGGGTAGGATCCATGGAATGCCCTTCTACGCGAACATTGCTCCAAAAAAAGATACGACTTAAAGCTAGTAATGACAGAATTAGGAGGAACAATCCCCACTCTTTTAAGAAATTTTTAAATGAATTCATAACTTACCTTTCTAAGCGTTTTTTCGCTTTTTCAGTATTTTTAAAGTGCAGTTTGGCGCAGAAGTTTAGTCCCTGCATACCATAGGCTTGCAAAATCTGGCTAGCCACCTTATCAGAAGCCGTTCCAGCTCCACTTGGAAGTTGATAGCCCAGTTCTCGTCCTAGATTTTCAAGATTTTCCAGAAAGAGATCACGCGCGATGATGGAAGAAACTGCGACAGCCAAGTATTTGCCCTCAGCCTTTTCTTCTAAGCTGATAGGATTGCTGAAACGATTGGCCTCCTGTGCCAAGTACTTGTCATAATTTTTAGCACTGGTAAAGGCATCAATCACAATTTTCTCAGGCTGAACACCTTTTTGAAGGAGGAGATAGATAGCCTGGTTATGGAGGGCTACCTTAACAGAAACAGCATTGTAGCGGTCTCCGATGATCTCGTTGTACTTGCTTGGTGAGAGAAGCAATGCCTGGTGCTGGATTTTGTCCTTGAGGATAGGGGCAATCTGACGAATCTTTTGGTCGGTCAGAGTTTTAGAATCCCCCACACCGAGTTTTCGCAAGAAGTCATGCTGGTCAGGTGTGACAAAGGAAGCCACAACTGCAAGCCCACCAAAGTAGGAACCATTTCCCACCTCATCTGTCCCAATCAAAGGGAGATTTTGTCCCCTGGATTCTTCTACAACCTCATAGCCAAAGAAACTAGCGTATTTCTCAGCCCCTTCACCCTGAAGTAAGACCTTTCCAGAAGTATAGATAGAAATCGTTGCCTGAGGCAGTCGCAAAAAATAGCGGATATAGGGATTCTTACTAGGAGCCAGACTGCTTTGATAGTGTTCAAGAAAAGCCTGAATCTCCTTTTCACTTGGTGTGAGTGTTATACTTGCCATGGTTTCTATTGTACCATAAAAGCAGGCAAATTTGTAAAAACTGACAAAGTTAGCGAATTTTGGTATAATATCGTGAGGTGAATTTTATGGCAAATCTAAATCGATTCAAATTTACATTCGGGAAAAAATCATTAACCTTGACAAGCGAACATGATAATCTCTTTATGGAGGAAATCGCCAAGGTTGCGACAGAAAAATACCAAGCAATTAAAGAACAAATGCCTAGTGCAGACGATGAAACAATCGCTCTTTTGTTGGCAGTTAACTGTTTGTCAACTCAACTCAGTCGTGAGATTGAATTTGACGATAAGGAGCAAGAATTAAAAGAACTCCGTCACAAGCTTGTGACTTGCAAGCAAGAACAGAGTAAGATTGAGGATTCCTTATGATTTCACTCCTTCTTCTATTGGTCTTGGCTTGGGGATTTTATATCGGCTATCGGAGAGGCCTGCTCTTACAGGTTTATTACCTGATTTCAGCCCTGGCATCGGCTTTTGTGGCTGGCCAGTTTTACAAGGGGCTTGGAGAACAATTCCATTTATTACTCCCTTATGCAAATCCGCAGGAAGGTCAGGGGACTTTCTTTTTCCCATCAGATCAACTCTTTCAGTTGGATAAGGTCTTTTACGCAGGTATCGGCTACTTGTTGGTATTTGGGATTGTCTATAGCATCGGTCGTTTGCTTGGTCTCCTCTTACACTTGATTCCTAGTAAAAAGCTTGGTGGTAAGTTGTTCCAAGTTTCAGCAGGTATCTTGTCCATGTTGGTGACCTTATTTGTTTTGCAAATGGTCTTGACCATCTTGGCGACCATTCCCATGGCAGCTATACAAAATCCTCTTGAAAAGAGTATCGTCGCAAAACACATCATCCAGAGCATACCAGTAACAACCAGTTGGCTCAAACAAATCTGGGTGACAAATTTAATCGGATAAAAAGGGCAGGAATTTTCCTAGCCCTTTGTTTACAGATTGACTCGAATCTATCAGAATGTAAAAAGCTACCACACCTAGACATTCAAAGACAAGGAAATAAAGATGAATAAGAAAATATTAGAAACATTAGAGTTCAATAAGGTCAAGGCCTTGTTTGAACCCCATTTGTTGACCGAGCAGGGCTTGGAGCAATTGAGACAGCTAGCTCCGACTGCCAAAGCAGATAAAATCAAACAGTCTTTTGCTGAGATGAAGGAAATGCAGGCTCTCTTTGTCGAGCAACCTCATTTTACCATTCTCTCAACCAAGGAAATCGCAGGAGTCTGCAAGCGGTTGGAGATGGGGGCAGACCTCAATATCGAGGAGTTCCTACTCTTGAAGCGCGTGCTTCTTTCTAGCCGAGAACTGCAAAGTTTTTATGCCAATCTGGAAAATGTCAGCTTGGAAGAGTTAGCTCTTTGGTTTGAGAAATTACATGATTTTCCGCAATTACAAGGAAATCTCCAAGCTTTTAATGATGCAGGTTTTATTGAAAATTTCGCTAGTGAAGAATTGGCGCGCATCCGTCGAAAAATCCATGATAGCGAGAGTCAGGTACGCGATGTCTTGCAGGACATGCTTAAGCAAAAAGGGCAGATGTTGACGGAAGGAATCGTTGCCAGCCGAAATGGTCGTCAGGTTTTACCAGTCAAAAACACCTACCGCAATAAGATTGCAGGTGTTGTTCATGATATTTCTGCTAGTGGAAACACCGTCTATATCGAACCCCGTGAGGTGGTCAAACTGAGCGAAGAAATTGCCAGTTTGCGAGCAGATGAGCGCTATGAAATGCTTCGCATTCTCCAAGAAATCTCTGAACGTGTCCGCCCTCATGCAGCTGAAATTGCTAATGATGCTTGGATTATCGGCCATCTGGACTTGATTCGTGCCAAGGTTCGTTTTATCCAAGGAAGGCAAGCGGTCGTTCCTAAGTTATCAGAAAATCAGGAGATCCAACTGCTCCATGTCTGCCATCCTTTGGTCAAAAATGCAGTCGCAAATGATGTTCATTTTGGACAAGATTTAACAGCCATTGTCATCACAGGTCCCAACACAGGTGGTAAGACCATCATGCTTAAAACCCTGGGCTTGACACAGGTTATGGCTCAGTCAGGATTGCCGATTTTAGCAGACAAGGGAAGCCGTGTGGGTGTTTTTGAAGAAATCTTTGCTGATATTGGCGATGAGCAGTCTATTGAGCAGAGCTTGTCTACCTTCTCTAGCCACATGACCAACATCGTGGATATTCTTGGCAAGGTCAACCAACATTCCCTCTTACTCTTGGATGAGTTGGGGGCTGGTACAGACCCTCAAGAGGGAGCTGCCCTTGCCATGGCTATTTTGGAGGACCTTCGCCTGCGTCAAGTCAAGACCATGGCGACTACCCACTATCCAGAGCTCAAGGCCTATGGTATTGAGACAGCCTTTGTGCAAAATGCCAGCATGGAGTTTGATACTGCGACTCTTCGCCCGACCTATCGCTTTATGCAGGGAGTTCCTGGTCGAAGCAATGCCTTTGAGATTGCCAAACGTCTAGGCCTATCTGAAGTTATCGTAGGGGATGCCAGCCAGCAGGTTGATCAGGACAATGATGTCAATCGTATTATTGAGCAACTGGAAGAGCAGACGCTGGAAAGTCGTAAACGCTTGGACAATATCCGTGAGGTGGAGCAAGAAAATCTCAAGATGAACCGTGCTCTCAAAAAACTCTACAATGAGTTAAATCGTGAAAAGGAAACCGAGCTTAATAAGGCGCGTGAACAGGCTACTGAGATTGTGGACATGGCTCTCAGTGAGAGTGACCAGATTCTTAAAAATCTCCACAGTAAATCTCAACTCAAGCCCCACGAAATCATTGAAGCCAAGGCCAAGCTGAAAAAATTAGCTCCTGAAAAAGTGGACTTGTCTAAAAACAAGGTCCTTCAAAAGGCCAAGAAAAAACGAGCTCCAAAGGTGGGAGATGATATCGTGGTGCTCAGTTACGGTCAGCGTGGTACCTTGACCAGTCAACTCAAGGATGGTCGCTGGGAAGCCCAAGTCGGCTTGATTAAGATGACCTTGGAAGAGAAAGAGTTTGACCTTGTTCAAGCTCAGCAAGAAAAGCAAGTCAAGAAGAAACAAGTCAATGTTGTGAAACGAACATCTGGCAGAGGACCGCAAGCAAGACTGGATCTTCGAGGTAAACGCTATGAAGAAGCCATGAATGAGCTAGATGCCTTTATCGACCAAGCTTTGCTTAACAATATGGCGCAAGTTGATATCATCCATGGTATCGGAACAGGAGTCATCCGTGAAGGAGTCACCAAATACCTACAAAGAAATAAACATGTCAAGAGTTTCGGCTATGCCCCACAAAATGCTGGAGGTAGTGGTGCGACTATTGTGACTTTTAAAGGATAAGAAAAAGCCTGAGGAAATACATGATTCCTCAAGCTTTTTTATTTTCTAAGTTAGATGTCTAGAGGTTGTCCAGTGTGATTGAGCTGTGTGACAGAGACAAAGAAATCCTCTCTCATTCGAGTCAGTAGTTGATTTGGATAGATTTTTTCAAAGTTATCAAGACTGGCAAAGATATGTTTAGCAAGCTCTAGACCTCTGACATCGTCTTTTCTGAGAAAATTATTAGCCCGTTCCATGGAAATGCTAATCATCTCTGTCATCTTGGTACTCAGTAGAGGGAAAGTATTAATCACTTCCAGGGTCTTCAAGGCTAGATTTTCAGCTTTATCATAGTAGCCATTAACAGAGTAATGCTTGATAGCAGTTCTTAAGCAGGCAATATAGTAGTCAGAAGTACGGATTGAATGGTATTCAGTCTGTTTTTTTAGAGTATCTAATAAGTGGTAGAGCCTGTAGTCTAAAAATTCGATTGAAAAGTGAGGCAGGATAGATGAAAAGATATTGACCTCAATTTTATTCCAGTCGTCCAATTCACTAAGATAGTTCTTGATATATTCTAGTTCTTGATAATCTTTTGGAGTCAGAAAAGAATCGCCGATGATGTTTGCGATAGCAAATTTATTGACTACACGGTTGGCAATCACATAGTGTTCAGCAATCCCAGGATTTTCCATAGGTTGATTAATCAAACTAATGATTTTTTTAAATTCACGCTTATAGGCCAAATCAGCAACTTGAGCCTGTAATTTATGAAATTCCGTTGGAAACATCTGCGTTTTGAGACTATCAAAGGTCTCTTTATCAATTCCAATATTAGAAAGAATCTCTTCAAATTTTTGAATGGTTATTCGAGATTTCCCTTGTTCAAACTGACGTAAAAAGTGAGGAGTCACTGTAGTTCCAGCAGCTTCCTTTTGTGTAAATCCTCTCTCCTCACGAATGGCCTTATATACTAATCCATAAATACTTTCATCTTGCATCCTAAAGC
>DXLD01000005.1:0-22086 GCA_019414935.1 Streptococcus sp. | reverse complement strand
CAGATTCTGTTACTTCAATACGTTTACTTACATCTTTAATGTATACTTTATCAATACCTTGTTCATATCCAAGTTTATAGATACTAGAAAGCAGATATTCATAAGGTCCATTTCCATAGTAAGTTGCTGGGATTTGACTTGAAATACTAGTTCCATTATATCTTAGCTTTCCACGCCATAGTGGAGCTTCTTCTATAATTTTTTGGACTTCTTCAGCAGGAAGTTTCAATCCATAGTCAATACGAGCCTTTACATCACTCTCTTTACCATCATAAGTATAGTTAGATGGTCCAGGACTAGGTCTTGTACCAGCTCTTTGATCAGAGAACACTCTAAACTCTAAGTCAGCAGCATCTGCTATTTTCTCTGGAGTATTAACACCTAAATCACCTTGACCTGGATGGCGACTCCCGAACGGCATTCTATAAGTATCCCAACCAGTAAAGTTTTCTCGTGATACTGTACTTGTGCTTCCGATAATATTTTTCGCAGTTGGTTGCGCTGGATTTGTTGGTGTGATTGTATCACTAGTTCCTGTAGTTGTTGTAGAAGTTGCTGCAGCATCGTTACTAGATGTACCTGTAGCATCATTAGTTGCTGTATCTCCTCTAAAACCACTCTCACCTTTTCCAGGAATAGCTTGACCATTACGTGGATCTTGGTTTTTATTTACTTTTTCTTCTTCAGTTGCATCAGATTTGATACTGTTTAGAACGCTAAGGCTACTTGAAAGTTGTTTAGCAAGTGCATCAACTTTTGCCTGTGTTTTTGTATCATCATTTAAAAGCTCTTTTGCTTTATTAACCAAAAGTTTAGTATCATCGATGAATGATTTTGTTCTCTTACTTTCAGTTAATTGACTCAATCGACTTTCAGCTTTAGCAACTAAATCTTCTAACGATGCTGTATTAACAGCAACTTTTTCCGTCACTACCTCTGGAGTTTCAACTTCACTGGTTTGTTTGTCAGAAGCAGACTCTTTTACAGAAGTATTATTTTGTCCATCGGGCTCTTTAGCAGTAGCAGTTCCTTGTCCAGTAACTTCCTTAGAAGGTTCCGACGGCTTATCATTTAGATTTTGAACTTCTGTATGTTCTGTATTAGTTAGTTGTTCAGCCGCTTGAACACTTCCTCCACCAAGGAAAAACAATCCAGTAGCTACAGCCACACTAGCCGCACCGAAACTAACCTTACGAATACTGTAACGTGTGAATTTCTCCACTTGCGATTGGCGAACATGACGCCCTTTGGGTTTAAACATTCCCTTACTCCTTTTTTTCCGATAATTATCAGTTAATATATACAAAAAGACTAAATAAAAAGCCCCCCCCCCCTAAAATATATAGGTATATTTTAGAAGGTTACGGTTTATTATACTATTTTTGTTACTATAAATCAAGTATTTTGAGGTATACTCGCTAAAGTAATTTCACAAACTCCTCTTTAAGCTAAACCCTTACAAAAATAAAATTTATATTACTTTAGAGATTTTCTATATTGTTTGAGTATTCAGATAATTTGATTTTGGAAAGTAAATTTCTGATATTTTTTATCACATCTTCATTGACTTTTAGCAACAGATAAGGGATTACAGAATGAAGCAAGATTCACAAAATCTACCAAAAATAGCTGTAAAATCTAGAAGTTCCTCCAGCTTTATAAAATAAAGTCTATAAAAAAACAAGGCCCAGTTTTAAAGACAAAACTAGGCTTGCTATCTATTTTATTTTCCATCCTTCACTTCTTTGGTTGCTACATCTTCTCCAAACCATTTCTGGCTGATTTCCTGGAACTTTCCTTCTTTATATAGTTCAATAAAGGCTTGGTTTAATGCTGTTAATAATCTTTTATCAGATGGTCTAACACCGACAGCAAAGGATTCACTTTCAAATCCTGCTGAAAAGACATTATAGTCATTTAATATCCCCTCAGACTGGAGGTAGTAATTAGCATACACTCGGTCAATCAACAAGGCATCAATACGGTCATTTTTCAAATCAATTAAGGCTTCATTGAAACTCTGGTATTGGTTGGCCTTCTGGTCTTTGACACGATTTTTCAGTAAATCTGGCTGAGCTTCAAAATCTAAATAACCAGAGGAACCAGCTTGGGCTCCCAAGGTCTTATCCTTCATATCCTCTACTGAATGAATATGCTGGCTTTTCTTCGCAACCAGAACCTGCTGATTTTCCATATATGGAATGCTAAAAGCAACCTTTTCTCGGCGTTTATCAGTGGCAGAATAGCCATTCCAAATGGCATCTATGGTTCCATTTTGCAGTTCCGTCTCCTTCATATCCCAGTCGGTTGGCTGAAATTGAACTTTAAAGCCTAATTTTTCAGAGACAGCTTGTGCCAAATCAATATCAAAGCCTGTATATTGACCATTCTTTTCTTCAAAACCCATGGGAACAAAGGTATTGTCAAAACCAATAGTAATGGTCCCCTGATCTTGATACTTATCCCAGTTATCCTGCTTTGGATCACTAGCCTTCTGAGTACAGGCCGTTAAAAAGAGAGTCAGGAGCGCAACCAATACTAAAGCAATTTTCTTATTAGTCATCGGCACCTCCTACTTGGGCTCAACCTTGAGAATTTGATCCGCAATATTTTCAGCGAACTGTAAATCGTGGGTAACGACAATCTGCGTCATCCCTAATTCCCTATTTTGCAAGATCAGTTTTTCCACTTCCAAGCGTAATTCTGGATCCAGAGCAGAAGTTGGTTCATCGTAGCCAATGATTTCTGGGTCAATCATCATTGCACGCGCCAAGGCCACCCGCTGCTTTTGTCCACCTGATAGTGAAAATGGATAGGCATCTGCATGTCCTGCCAGTCCCAACTGTTCCAGGAGCCCACGCGCTTTCTTCTCAGCCTCTTCCTGCTTCATTCCCATGGTTTTTACTGGCGATAAGGTCAAATTATCTAGAACTGATAAATGAGGGAAAAGTTGAAAATCTTGGAATACAAATCCCAGTAGATTTCGCTTCTCCAGTTCATCCAGTTCTAAAGGTTCTTCATTATAAAAGATTTGCCCTGAATCAATGGTTTCAAGACCCGCAAGCATACGTAAGAGAGTTGTCTTACCTCCACCAGAAGGTCCTACAATAGCCAGGATTTGCTTTTCAGGAATTTTTAGACTGAAATTAGATAAAATTTGCTTTTCACCAAAGCCCTTATTGATATTTCGTAATTCTAACATGGCAGCCTCCTATCTATAGTAACTGTACTTCTTCTCAACTTTTTTGGCAAGGATGGTCACAATACCAATCAAAATCAAGTAAATGGCTCCTGCCAAGAACATAGGAACTAGGCTAGCATCACGGTTGGCAGCTGTTCGACTAGCCAAGATAAGATCTGAAATTCCAAGTGCATAGACCAAAGAAGTATCCTTGACCAAACTCATAACTTCGTTAAATACACTAGGAAGAACAATCTTAGTCACCTGAGGTAAGATAATAAAGCGAACTGTAGCAAAAGGACTAAACTTCAAAACCTTAGCAGCTTCATATTGACCTTTAGGAATGGTATCAATCCCTCCACGGAAGATTTCAGCAAAGTAAGCCGCATAATTGAGAACAAAGGCAATAATGGCCGCAGGAAGACGGTCCAAACGAATCCCAATACTTGGAAGCACATAATAAATAAAAATCAATTGCAAGAGCAAGGGCGTCCCCCGCATAATCCAGATATAAATGTTAATCAGATGATGGAGGAGCTTCCAATGGACTTGCAAGGCAAAGGCAATCAAAACGCCCAAGGGAATAGAAAAAATCAAGACCAGTGCAAAAACCTGCAAAGTCATGCTTGCACCGCTCAATAGACTCGGTAATATCTCAAACAAATAAGACATACTGCACCTCCTAAAAATAATTGTTCCTATTATAGCATAAATAAACAAAATGTCCAAATTTTTTGAAAAAAAATTCTTTTTAAAAAAGAAAAACTATATCTATCAAAAATGATAAGATACAGTTTTAAAAATATATTCTTACAATCTCTCAAACAATTCTTGCATTTGCACATCATCTGGAACCAGTTTTAAGTAAGCTTGCGCATTGACTTTGGCTTCCTCAAAATAGCCCAATTCACGCAAGAGATAGATATAGTGTTCCAGAAATTCGGGATTGTCCTTCAAATCACCTGCCAACTCTTGGTAAAGCTCGTAGGCAGTATCCAAATCGTCCACTTCTTGATAGGAACGAGCAATCATCCACTTGGTCAAAAGATTTTCTGGTTCCTCACTTTGTAAGTCTAGAATATCCTCGTAACGCTCCTGCTCTAGATAAATAGTGGCTAGACGGAGTAAAATTTCTTCCGTATCCTCAGCATCTTCTTTAGCGGTAAGGAGATAATTTTCTGCACCACTAGCATCATGTAATTCATAAGAAAATTGTGAAGCCGCTAACAAGAGTCTTGTTTCAAAAGGATTTTTCTCCAAACCTTGCTTAGCAATACGCAGGGCTTCTTGAACTTGATGTTCCTTATGTAAGGCCTGACTGTAACCATACTCATAGCCTTCAAAATCAGGTGAAATGGTATCAAGTTGCTTAAAGTATAGAACAGCTTTTTGATATTCTTCTTGATCAAAGTAAAGACTGGCCAACTCAAAAGCTGTTAGGTCATCGTATTCTAACTCCAGGGCTTTTTCTAAAAACTCTGTAGCCGTTTCAAATTTCCCCAACTGGGCATAGGCAAAGCCAATTCGTTGATAGGTAGAAATGCCTGTTTGCTCATAAATAGTACGATTATCTAACTGGGCATAGCCTTGAATAGCTTCTTGGTAATTTTCCAACTCACTATCCAACTCTGCTAATCCCAATATCAAGAGAGGATCTTCTGAGTAAGTCAATGCCTCCAATAATTTCTCACGCGCCACATCTGTCAAACCTTCCAGCTGGTAGAGGTCTGCTTTAAGAGCCAAAGCCGAAACATACCAGTCACTGTCAGCTTGGATTTCCTCTAGATAGGCAAAGGCTTCCTCAATTTGACCATCCTCGCTAGCAATAGCTGCTAGATTGAGATTAACCTCTGGAAAATTTTCTACAATTTTCAGGTAAATTTCCTTGGCCTGAGGATAAAAACCAATCCCTTCTAGATAGGTGGCTAACTCATACAGAAGGTCACTTGGATCATTTTCTAAAGCTTTGACGAAATAATGTTCTGCCTTAACTAAATCTTGCTCTTCCAAAGCCTGTAACATCCGTTGACTATTGTTCACTCTTAGCTTCCTCTCCCTCTAGTTCATATAGGCCACTGACTACCTTATACCATTCGAAAATGGCTGAAATGACAACCTTAGCAGAAGCATAAACAGGAATACCGAGCAAGACTCCCCAGATACCAAACATGGATCCTGAAGTTAACAAAACAAAGAGAACATTAATGGGATGGATGTTTAATTGACTTCCCAAAATCAATGGAGAGACAAAACGGCCTTCAATAGTTTGTTCTACGATAAAGACAATCACCACTTTTAAAAGCATGACTGGCCCGGCAATCAAGCCCAATACTAGGGCAGGAAGCATGGCTAAGAAGCTACCCAAATAAGGAACCAGATTTAAAATACCAGCAGTAACACCCAACGTAACTGCATAGCGTAGACCAATGATCTTGAAGAAAATCATAAACATTACCGCAACAATAATAGCTACTGTTACTTGCCCTCGAACATAGTTGGACAACTGTTGATTCACATCTGATAAAACTTGTCCAACAGGTTCTTTCAATTTCGTTGGCATGAATTGGGTCAAATAGTGACGTAGTCCTTTTCCATCACGTAAGAGATAAAAGAGCATGAAAGGAACGATAATCAAGGCAACAATCACTTGAGAAGCCCCGCTAATAAAGGCGCTCACCCAGTTGACTGCCTGAGAAGAAACCTTGCTCGCCCAAACTGTAGCCTGACTTGAGAAGTTTGTCAAAACTTGTTCTAACTGAGGTCTAAAATCATCTGGCAAACGCTTGGTTACCAAATCATTAATAACTCTGTCTGCATCTTCGAGATAGATTGGTACATTTCTTGCAAATGTTAAGACCTGACGCTGCAGATTTGGAATAGCTACTGCCAATCCCCAAATGATAAAGAGAGCGATGATGACAAAGACAATACTAATCGCTATAACACGATTGATTTTGTGTTTCTCCATCCAATCAACAATAGGATTTAATAAATAATATAGCAAACCAGATAAAATGACTGGCAACATCACAACTGCTAAAAAGTCTAAAACAGGTGAAAATAAAAAACTAATCTTACTTAAGATAAAAAGATTCAGTCCCAATAATAAGGTTACCAAAAATACCGTAATTGCCTTATTGTCCAAAAACCACTTGAAAAACCAAGATAGGCTAAAATGTTTCTCTTTGTGCTCCATAAATACTTCCTTTCTGTCATTCTCTCATTATACCATTTTTGAATCAAAATAACTCTTTTTTAAAGTGCTTACATGGAGACAGCAATATAAAAAAATCTCCTCAAGAGAGGAGATTCGATTAGTCTTGAATATGACGGTCTAAGTTCTTCTGATAATCAGCGTTTGATTTGGCTTTTTCATCAGCAAATTTCTTGCGGAACTCATCCATTTCTTTAGAAGTGACAATCTTATCTTGGATTTTCAGATATTTATAGCTATGTTCACTGGTCTTATCACCTACCCAGCCATCTGCACCAGTACCTAGAACTTTCTTCGTTACTAGCATTTGGGCACCGTCTGAGTGTACAGGAATAACCAGAGCACTATCTGTTAACCAAGCTTGAGCCTTAGCATATTTAGAATAACGTTTTTGCAGATCTAATTTTTCACTATTTGCATCATCAATCAATTCTTTGTATTTATCCAATCCAACTGTTTTAATGACTGGATTGTCTGTTCCTGGCGCTACACCAAGTGCTCCTAAAAGAGTTGGGCCAGATGTTGGATCAAAAATATCTAGATAGGTTGACGGATCTGCATAATCCGGACTCCAACCACTATTAACATTAATGTCCCAATCAACATTATTATTTGATGTTGCTAGAACAGTCATGTTTCCCAATTCATCATCAGAAACCTGTTGAATCTCAACAACTACATTTTCAGAGCCCAGCGCTTCTTCAATGGATTGTTTATAAGACTGAGCTTGATGAATAAAATCTGTCTGAGTAGATGAAACTGGAAGATCTAAATGAATCGGAAACTGTACGCCATCAGCTTGAAGAGTTTTCTTAGCAGCTTCAAACTTAGCTTTAGCTTTATCTACATTATGCAGTGAATCCTGGGCATCATCAAGACTAACATCTTTCCATACACTATCCAATTTATCTAATTCTGTCTTAGCTACTTGTCCAAACGATTGCTCTCCTACTTGTACAAATGTTGGAGGAGTGAAACTTGTACGTAATTTACGAGGCGCTACTTCATCTCCAAACACCTGAGAAACAGCCGCTTTACGATCTGCAGCAAATGCCAAGGCTTGACGGAAATCTTTGTTTAAAAGTGCTTTCTTAGTAGAGGATTTTTCTGCATCACTTGTTTTAGCAGTATGATTGTATGACACACGATCAATATTAGTAGACATATAGAAGACGCCACCTCTTTGTTGACCATATACAATATTATCCTTGTATTTTTCTTTTAGACGTTCATAGTTGGCAGAGTTTTTAAAGAGTGGAGTAGCTGGATAATGTCCCTCATCAAAACCGCGTCCTAGAGAGTCTGCATCTTGACCATCAAAGAATGATAACTTAATATCATCAATAAAGACATTTTGCTTATCCCAGTAGTTTTGATTTTTGGTCATTTCGATAGAAGATTTCGAAGTTAGCCCCTTAAGAAGGTATGCACCATTGTATAGTATACTCGTTACATCAGTCGCCTTACCAAAATCATCTCCTTTAGATGCCAAAAAATCTCCACTCACAGGAGCAAGAACTCCTACCGTTGTCTTCGAATTCCAAAACGATTCTGGATGGTTTAAAGTGTAAACAAGAGTATAATCATCTGTTGCTTTCACACCTACGGTTGAGAAATCTGTTGTTTTCCCATTTACATAGTCATCCAATCCTTTGATAGAATCCTGTACCAAATAGAGAGTCTGTGATTTCTTATCAGCTGCATGCTTCAGACCAGTTACAAAATCCTGAGCCTTGACTTCACCGTACTCTTCTCCTTCATTTGTATACCACTTGACACCCTGCCGAATTTTATAGGTATAGGTCAAACCATCTTTGGAAACAGTCCAATCTTCTGCAACTGATGGAACTAAATTTCCATATTGATCATTTTCTAGTAATCCGTCAATAACATTACCTGTAATCTGTTTAGTGCTGACATTCCCAGAAACTGTATAATCCAAAGTAACAGGATCTGATGTAAACACATAAGTATAAGTCACTGGCTTAGTAGCATCCTTATTACCATTACCAGATGAACACGCTGCTAGAACCGCTGCCGAGAGTACAGCAACTCCTGCTGCTAGAAAAACTCGTTTTTTCATAGTAAGGACTCCTTTAAACATTTTATGAATTCATTATAGCACTTTTAAGAAGAAAAGTAAGGAAAGTAATCTCAATATTATTATATTTTTCAAAAAACCAATTAATTATTTTTTTAAAGTGCTTACATCTAATTGGATGTCTTTAATTGGCTTGTTTTTGTGATATAATAGTCATATCTTTATTATAGAGGTAAAGTTATGAAAGAAACTGTTTATTTTGGAACTTATACACGTCGTACTTCCCAAGGGATTTACAAGGCAGACTTTGATACAGAAACTGGTCAGCTTTCAAATCTAGAACTTTTTGCAGCTGAGCCAAGTCCAACCTACCTTGCCTTTGACCAGCACCAACATTTATACACCGTTGGTAGTCAAGACGATAAGGGAGGAATTGCAGCCTATCAAACTGACGGGACTTTATTAAATCATGTCGTTGAAGAAGGAGCTCCTCACTGTTATGTTGCCGTTGATGAAAAGCGTAATTTGGTATACGCGGCAAACTACCACAAGGGACAGGTCCTTGTTTATAAACGTCAGGAAGATGGTCGTCTTCTACTTAGTGATGTGGATCAACATAGTGGCCAAGGTCCACATGAAAATCAATCTTCTCCACATGTTCACTATTCAGATTTAACACCTGACCACTATCTAGTGACCTGCGACTTGGGTACTGACCAAGTAATTACTTATGATCTTGATTCAGAAGGAAAATTATCTAAGCTCTATACCTATCATAGCCAGCCAGGAGCAGGCTCACGCCATATTATTTTCCATAACCATTATAAAATCGCTTATCTCATTTGTGAACTCAATAGCACTATCGAGGTTCTAATCTACGATGGTGTTGGCGAATTTGAACGCATGCAAGTCATTTCAACTCTACCAGACGGTTATGAAGGCTTTAATGGTACTGCTGCTATTCGTCTCTCTAAAGATGGTAAATACCTCTACGCCTCTAACCGGGGTCATGATTCTATCGCAGTATATACAATTCTTGCGGACGGTAGCTTAGAGTTGTTAGAAATCGTTCCGACACATGGTCAGACTCCACGTGATTTTGATTTGACACCAGACCAAGAATTTGTCATTGCTGTCCATCAAGACTCTGACAATGCAACCGTCTTTAAACGCAATCCTGAAACTGGTCGTCTAGCAGAACTTTCCAACGACTTCCATGTTCCAGAAGCGGTCTGCATCAGTTTTGCCCCTTAAGAAAACATAAAAAATGAACTTGGTAACTCAAGTTCATTTTTTTCTTATAGTCTATTTCCGACATTAATACGGTTAATGGCACGTTGCAGTGCAATCTTCGCACGACGTTCTTGGTCAATCAAGTGTTTGTCTTGTGCTTCTTCAATTTCACGCTCTGCTCGAAGTTTGGCACGTTCTGCACGACTAACGTCGATATCACGAGCACGTTCTGCAGAATCAGCAACGATTGTGATGGTATCATTGGCAATTTCAATAACGCCCCCGTTTACTGCAATCCAGTTCACGTGATCTTCATCATCAATACGTTTCACCTTTACTTCATCAACTGCTAAAACCGCAATCATATTTTCATGTCGTGGCAAGATCCCCATCTCACCATCCAGAGTTCGAACCGATACATAGCTGGCATGGTGATCATAGACGAGACCATCTGGTGTCACGATCTGGACAGTTAACTGAGCCATAGATCACCTCTTAAAATCCCATTTTTTCAGCTTTTGCAATCACATCTTCGATAGAACCTACACCACGGAAGGCATCTTCTGGCAAGTGGTCATGTTTACCATCAAGGATTTCCTTAAAGCCACGTACAGTTTCAGCAACTGGAACATAAGAACCTGGCTGACCAGTAAATTGTTCCGCAACGTTGAAGTTTTGTGACAAGAAGAACTGGATACGACGGGCACGAGCAACCAAGGTCTTTTCTTCATCAGAAAGCTCATCCATACCAAGGATAGCAATGATATCTTGCAACTCATGGTAACGCTGAAGAACACGTTTAACTTCTGCAGCAACTGCGTAATGCTCTTCTCCAACGATTTCAGGTGCCAAGGCACGTGAGCTTGAAGCAAGTGGATCCACGGCTGGGTAGATACCCAATTGTACCAACTTACGTTCCAAGTTTGTTGTAGAATCCAAGTGAGCGAAGGCTGTTGCTGGCGCTGGGTCAGTATAGTCATCCGCTGGCACATAGATAGCCTGGATAGAGGTTACAGAACCCTTCTTAGTTGATGTGATACGCTCTTGCAATTGACCCATTTCTGTAGCAAGTGTTGGTTGGTAACCAACGGCTGATGGCATACGACCCAAAAGGGCGGATACTTCTGAACCGGCTTGAGTGAAACGGAAGATATTATCAATAAAGAGAAGCACGTCTTGTCCTTCTACATCACGGAAGTATTCAGCGATTGTCAAACCAGTAAGGGCAACACGCATACGTGCTCCTGGTGGCTCATTCATCTGACCAAATACCATGGCTGTTTTCTCGATAACACCTGATTCTTTCATTTCCCAGTAAAGGTCGTTCCCCTCACGAGTACGTTCCCCAACACCAGTAAATACTGAAATACCACCGTGTTCTTGGGCAATGTTGTGAATCAATTCTTGGATTAAGACGGTTTTACCAACTCCGGCACCACCGAAAAGTCCAACTTTACCACCTTTAAGGTAAGGGGCAAGAAGGTCGATAACCTTAATCCCTGTTTCAAGGATTTCAGAAGAGGTAGACAACTCATCAAAAGTTGGAGCTTTTTTATGAATTGGCTGACGCTCTGCATCTTCTGTAAAAGGAGCTTCCAAGTCAATGGTATCTCCCAAAACATTGAAGACACGTCCCAAAGTTTCTTTACCTACTGGTACAGAGATTGGACGACCTGTGTCCAATACTTCCATTCCACGAGTCAAACCATCTGTTGATTCCATGGCGATAGTACGGACCATACCATCTCCCAACTCCAAGGCTACTTCAAGGACGATTTTTGTTTTTATTTCGTCATTTTTGTAGACGACAAGTGCATTGTTAATCTCAGGAAGTTTTTCCCCTGCTGCAAACAAGACGTCTACAACGGGACCGATAACCTGAGCAATTTTACCTGAACTCATCTCCTTCTCCTATTCTATATAAGATACTGTCGGTTCCTAGTTCAACTAGGTCCTAATACTCTTCGAAAATCAAATTCAAACCACATCAGCGTCGCCTTACCGTACTCAAGTACAGCCTGCGGCTAGCTTCCTACTTTGCTCTTTGATTTTCATTGAGTATAAGTTCATTTTCATACGAGCTGGACTAGAGCCTATTCTAAGGCACTAGCTCCTGCTACGATTTCTGTAATTTCTTGTGTAATCGCCGCCTGTCTGGCACGGTTATACTGAATTGTCAAATCATTAATGACTTTCTTAGCATTATCTGTCGCTGTTTGCATAGCTGTCATACCAGCAGCATTTTCAGCTGTCTTAGCATCGATAATAGCACCATAAATCATACTTTCTGCAAACTGAGGCAACAACTGCTCCAAAATTTCTTCTCGGCTAGTTTCCAATTCAAAGGTCAAGCTGTAACTGTCATCCGCTTCATTTGGATCCAAGTCAACAATTGGAAGCATTTGTTCCACACGCATTTGACTGGTTAGCGTATTGACATGGTGGTTGTAGCAGACATAGAGTTCATCAAATAGTTCATTTTGGTACATTTCAACAGTTTTTGAAATAATCTTACGGACTTCATCAAAGCTTGGTTGATCTGCCAAGCCACGTAGTTCATAAAGTGGTTGAATACCACGAGCCTTAAAGAAATCAGCTCCCATTCCACCAATACAGATCATTTCAAAACCTTTACCGTCTGGATGGTATTCTTCTTTCAGCTCCATAACGGCTTTCAGAATAGAGGAATTATAACCTCCAACCAAACCTCGATCTGAAGTAATGACGATATAGCCTGTCTTCTTAACTGGACGGCTAATCAACATCGGATTGGTTGAACTGCCAGCTCCATTCCCATGAAGAATATCCGTCAAAAGTTTACGAACTTTCTGAGCATAAACTTGGAAGTTGCGAGCAGCTTCTTCAGAACGACCTAGCTTAGCAGCTGATACCATCTGCATGGCATTAGTGATTTGACTCGTATTTTTTGTTGAGGCGATTTTTGTTTTAATATCATTTAGAGATACTGCCATCTGACACCTCTATTCTTACTGGAAGCTGGTTTGATTGAGAAACTCTGTAATCGCAGCATCCAAGACTGCTTCTTCTGGCAAGTCTTTTGTATCACGAATGGTTTCCAAAATCTCTGGATGTTGAGCATCAAAGAAGGCATGGAACTCTTCCTCGAAACGAACAATATCATCTACTGGAACAGTATCCAAGAAACCATGTGTCAAAGCATAAAGAATGGTTACTTGTTTCTCAACAGGCAATGGTTTGTGAACAGGTTGTTTCAAGACTTCAACTGTACGACGTCCACGGTTCAATTTAGCCTGTGTTGCTGCATCCAAGTCAGAACCAAACTTAGTGAAGGCTTCCAACTCACGGTATGAAGCAAGGTCGATACGAAGTGTACCAGCAACCTTCTTCATGGCTTTGATTTGTGCAGAACCACCTACACGAGATACAGATGAACCCGCATCGATAGCTGGACGAATACCTGCATTGAAGAGACCATCACCAAGGAAGATTTGTCCATCAGTGATTGAAATCACATTGGTTGCGATATAGGCAGAGATATCTCCTGCTTGTGTCTCGATAAATGGTAGGGCTGTAATCGATCCACCACCAAGTTCATCAGAAACTTTAGCTGAGCGCTCAAGCAAACGGCTGTGAAGGTAGAAAACATCCCCTGGGAAGGCTTCACGACCTGGAGGACGACGAAGCAAGAGAGACAGTTCACGATAAGCCACCGCTTGTTTTGAAAGATCATCATAAACGATCAAAACATGCTTCCCTTGGTACATAAATTCTTCTGCCATGGCAACCCCAGCATAAGGAGCTAGGAAGAGCAATGGAGATGGCTGTGAAGCAGAGGCTGTCACAACGATTGTATAGTCCAAGGCACCGTACTGACGAAGTGTTTCTACTTGCGTACGAACTGTTGATTCTTTTTGTCCAATAGCGACATAAATACAGATCATATCTTGACCTTTTTGGTTCAAGATTGTATCAATCGCAATGGTTGTTTTCCCTGTCTGACGGTCACCGATAATCAACTCACGTTGACCACGACCAATCGGAACAAGGGCGTCAATAGCTTTCAAACCAGTTTGCAATGGTTCTGATACAGACTTACGTTGCATAACACCAGGAGCTGGCGCTTCAACTGGACGAGTTTTATCAGTGTGGATTTCTCCAAGACCGTCAACTGGACGACCAAGCGGATCCACAACACGACCAATCAGACTTTCACCTACTGGGACTTCCATGATTTTCCCTGTACGGCGGATTGTATCGCCTTCACGGATATCAGTAAAGTCACCTAGGATGATAATACCGACGTCTGTTGACTCCAAGTTTTGAGCCATACCATAAGAGCCGTTTTCAAAGATCAACAACTCTCCACTCATGGCATTTTCAAGGCCGTGAGCACGCGCGATACCGTCCCCGATATAGGTTACAACACCTGTTTCAGTCACATCAAAATTGGGTTTGAAATTTTCAATTTGTTGCTTAATTAAAGCGCTGATTTCTTGTGCGTTAATTGCCAAAAGAACACCACTTTCTATTTCAAATTTTCTTTAACAACTTTAAGTTGTTGTTTAATACTCACATCAATTGTCTTGTGATTGGCAAAAATGACAAAACCACCAATAAGACTTTCATCGATTTGTTCTTTTATACTCCTTACTTTAAGAGACATTTTTTTCTCAATCAAAGGGAGCAAGCGATTCTTCTGTTCATCAGTTAAAGGATGAGCTGAAGTAATCGTCACTTCAAATCGATTTGTTTCTTTTTCAAGTCGGTTCAAGCAATCTACAAGAATATCATAAAAAAGATTTGCTCTGTGATTGTAGATAAGAACCTGGATAAAGTTTTGCAATAAAGGTGACACTGAATCTTGGAAGAAAGTAATTGTTTTTTCCTTGTCAGACTCGTCTACTGCCACTTTTTTTAAAAAAGAAGGTAAGGCTGTTTCTTCAGCAACTTGCTTGATTTGAGCTAAGTCTGAAAAGATACGGTCTTCTTCTCCTTTTTCTATAACCAATTGGACAAAAGGCATGCTGTATTTTTCAATTACCTTTACTGTTTTCTTGTCCATTAAGCTTCTCCTAACTGATCGATATACTGATCAATGAGTTCTTTATGGGCATGACCGTCAAGGTTTTGTGAGATGATTTTACCAGCCAAGCTGATTGTCAAATCTGCTACCTCACCCTTAACGCTTTGTAAAGCTTCAGCTTTATTTTGAGCAATTTCTTGGTTCGCTTTTTCTTTCAAGCGTCCTGCTTCTAGCTTAGCATCTGCTAAAATACTAGCTTTGCTTTTCTCAGCTGTTTCTTTTGCATTCTCAATGATTGTCTTAGCTTCTTTACGGCTACCAGCCAATTCATCTTCGCGTTTTTGAGCCAATACTTCTGCTTTTTGACGTGCTTGTTCAGCTCCGTCAATATCTGCTGCAATTTTTTCTGCTCTTTGTTCGAAAATGCTAGCCAAATTTGACCAAGCGTATTTCTTAACCAAGACTAGCAAGAGAATAAAGGAACCAGCGATTAGTATAAAATCACCAAGTAATTCACCTACTGTTACATTCATAAACTACTCCTTTCTATTCTTCATCATTAATTTTATTTCCTAGGTACATTGAAGATAACAATGTAAATACATATGCTTGTACACAAGAAATAAAAACAGAAAATGCAGTCCAGATTAGATTTGTTCCAAAAGCAATAGGATACCAATAGAAGGCCTGATGAGAAAGTAGGACTAACATACTTGCCATCACTTCCCCTGCAAAGATATTACCAAATACCCGCAATGCAAGTGAAAGGAGATTGGTAACTTCTTCCAAGAGATTCATTGGTGTCATAAAACCTGGTGTTACAAATGCTTTTAAATACTTTTTGATTCCACGACGACGAATTCCTTCTACGTGAGTCATTAAGATAATTGTAAAAGACAAGACCAAGTCAAATGACAAATTTGCTGTTGGTGAGGTCCAAAGATTTACACCATCTGTAGTCTGAATTCTAGCCATTAAGCCAATATTATTTGCAATGGCCATAAATAGGAATAAACAGAAATAAAAGAGAGAATAATCCTTTATCATTGGACCAAGGTTTGATTTTGTAAATCCAACAACAAAATCAAATAAATACTCTAATACATTTTGTTTTCCTGTGGGTCTCAAAGTCATATTTCGAGTTGCCCAATAAATAAAGCCAAAAATAAGTGCTACAGTCAACAAAGTCAAAACTACTATGGTTAAATTAAAGGTAACAGGACCAATATTGATGGTTGGATTAATACTTTCTTCCATCTAAAATCCTCCCTTTTTCAATTTATACTTCTTTTATTTGATGATAAATGAAAAGACAAGAGTAACAAAGAAAGTACCTTCAATAAAGGCAACCCCTAGGATCATCAAACTACGTAGTTCTGAGATGATATCTGGTTGGCGAGCAACTGATTTCAACAAACCGTTCATCAACATACCCTCACCAAGAGATACACCCATACAGGCAAGACATAGACCGAAAAATGTTAAATTCATGACGAATTCTCCTTTTAATTAAAATTTACTTACTTAGTTTAGTCCTAAAAATTGGATTTGTCAACTTTTTACTTACGTTGAAAGCGTTTAATGAAAATTATTTACAATTTTACTATTTTTAAGTCTATTATATAGAAAATTTTGGAAAAAACTTGTAATAAATGCGTCCATTATCTGAGTCTTTCTGAAAAATAATGAAAAAATCCGAGATGAAATCTCGGATGGAAATTAATATATTTTCTTTAAACTAATGCTCTTTTAGTAAGAAGAATTAAAGGGAAATCTTTAGTTTCCTACATGTTTATTAAGCTCGAACTGTGACGCTGGTTCCATCTTCTTTATAAAGATTGATAAGACCTTCTTTGAGCGCACGAACCATATCTCCTGCTTGAACGGGTTGTGGGACTTTGATTGTCAAGAGTTCCATTGGATTTGGAGCACGGTCGATTTTATTGCCTTTAGCATCATGCAAATCTTCGATATAAGTTTCAAAGTGACGGAAACCTGGGCCATAAAACTCAACTTGGTCCCCTTCGTTAATAACGTTCCGTTGACGAATAGTTGCTGTTTGTGTCGCATCATCATAGGAAACTACTTCAGCGACAAACTTATACTCAGGAATTTTACGGCGAGCACCGAACAACTGCTCATTTTCAGATGGTGTACCGTAGTAGAAACCTGTTGCCAATTCACGTTGGGCAACCTTCCACATCTCATCAATCAAGTCTTGCTTAATAGCTTCGAATTTTTCTGGACTTTCTAGATAAGCATCAACAGCCGCCTTGTAGCAGTTGGTTACTGTTGATACGTAGTGAATAGACTTCATACGTCCTTCGATTTTTAGACTGTCCACACCATTTTCAATCATATCTGGAATGTGGTCAATCATAGACATGTCAACAGCTGACATTGAAAATTCTTCTGGAATCTCACCTTTAAGGCTCTTGCGTTCTTGGCCAAATGGCATATCGTAGAGATCATATTTCCAACGGCAAGACTGAGAACATCCACCACGGTTGGCATCACGCATACTCATGTGGTTTGAAAGAGTACAACGACCAGAATAAGAAATACACATGGCACCATGTACAAAGGCTTCAATCTCAACATCTGTACGTTTGCGAATTTCTGCCAATTCTTCCATTGAAACCTCACGCGCCAAAACGACACGAGTTAAACCTAGTTCTTTCCAGAACTCAAGGGTTTCATAGTTAGTCGCACTTGCTTGGGTAGAGAGGTGGATTTCAAGACCAGGCGCTTCAGTCGCTGCAATCATAATCAAGGCTGGGTCAGACACGATAACTGCCGCGATTCCGATATCACGTAATTTACGGAACCACTCACCAGCACCAGCCTCATTTCCTTCGTGCATAACCATGTTGGCAGCCACATAAACCTTAGCACCATACTTGGCCGCAAACTGGACACCTTCTTCCATCTGTTCGAAAGTAAAGTTTCCGGCACGGCTACGAAGACCATAGGCCTGACCACCGATAAAGACAGCATCCGCTCCATATTGAACAGCTACTTTTAGCTTCTCTAAAGTTCCTGCAGGTGATAAAACCTCAGGACGTTTTAATGTTTTTGTCATGTTTTCTCCTATTTGCAATATAAAAGTTTGACGTTTTTCCTTCTCATTTTATAGTAAATAAGCCATAAAATCAAGCCTAGACAGATTGTTTTGACAATTCTAATCTTTTAAACTTTGTATAATAATTGTTAAACTATCGAATATAAACCAATTTTAACAAGTAGCCAAAAAGTCTAGAAAAGTAAAAACCAGTATCCAATGATACCGGCTCATTAAACTACATAAATTAGTCCTTAGATGACTACTCCCACTCAACTGTTGCAGGTGGTTTACTTGTGATATCGTAGACGATACGGTTAACGTGATCCACTTCGTTTACGATGCGTACTGAGATTTTTTGAAGAACTTCCCAAGGAATTTTGGCAAAGTCAGCAGTCATACCATCGATAGAGGTAATAGCACGGATTGCAATCGTATAGTCGTAAGTACGACCGTCACCCATAACACCAACTGAACGAACGCCTGTGTTAACTGTGAAGTATTGCCAGATATCGCGGTCAAGGCCAGCTTTAGCGATTTCCTCACGAAGAATAGCGTCTGATTCACGAACTGTTTCTAGCTTTTCTTCAGTGATTTCACCCATAACACGGATAGCAAGTCCTGGTCCTGGGAATGGTTGGCGCCATACGATATGGTCTGGCATACCAAGCTCTGTACCGAGGGCACGAACTTCGTCTTTATAGAGAGTGTTGAGTGGTTCGATCAATTCAAACTGCATGTCTTCTGGAAGACCACCCACGTTGTGGTGTGACTTGATAGTTTGAGCTGTATCCGTACCAGACTCGATAACATCTGTATATAAAGTACCTTGAGCAAGGAATTTCACATCTTTGAGCTTGCTTGCTTCGTCATCGAATACATAGACAAACTCATTACCGATAATTTTACGTTTTTGTTCTGGGTCAGAAACGCCAGCAAGTTTATCAAGGAAACGTTTAGCAGCGTCTGCTTTGACGATATTCAAACCAAACTTACCACCAAGCATGTCCATAACTTGGTCCGCTTCTCCTTTACGAAGAAGACCGTGGTCTACGAAAATACAGATCAATTGATCGCCAATCGCTTTTTGGAGAAGAACCCCAACGACAGATGAGTCAACCCCACCTGAAAGGCCAAGAAGGACACGTTTATCACCAACAGTTTCACGAATTTTTTGAATCTGCATATCAATGAAGTTATCCATTGACCAATCGCCTTTAGCCTTACAAATGTTAAGAGCAAAGTTACGAAGGATATCATTTCCGTATACAGAATGACGAACTTCTGGGTGGAATTGGATACCGTAAATGTGTTTATCTGGGTTTTCGATGGCTGCGTATGGGCAATCAGCTGATGTACCTGTACGAACAAAGTCGGCAGGAATCTCAGTAACTGCATCACCATGGCTCATCAAAACAGTCTGCTCATCAGGTGTTGATTCAAAAAGAGCTGATGGTGTGTGAGTTAGGGTTGATTGACCATATTCACGATTTCCAGCGTCACCTGCAGGAACAACTTTTCCTCCAAGTTTATGGGTCAATAACTGCATACCGTAACAAATTCCCAAAATAGGAATTCCGAGTTCGAAGATTTCTGGGTCAATATCGAATGAACCATCTTCATATACAGAGTTTGGACCACCTGAAAGGATGATTCCTACAGGGTTGATTTCACGAACTTCAGCAGCTGAAATTTTATGGCTCTTTAGTTCTGAAAAAACACCAATCTCACGGATACGGCGTGAAATCAGCTGGTTGTATTGGCTACCATAGTCCAATACGATGATTTTTTCTACATCTTGCAAATCAGTTGAAATGTTGCTCATCTTTTTCCTTTCTCAAAAGAAATATCTTTTTTCAATATTCTATCACAAATAAGGGCGAATTACCAACTAAACAAGGCGAAGATTGACTTTTTCTAGTTTATTGGGGTACAATAGAGAAAAGATAGAAATGAAGTGAAAATATGCTACCAGCTTATATGAAAATCCATGATCAGATAAAAAAGGATATTGACGAGCACCGTTGGGCTATTGGGGAGAGACTCCCTAGTGAACGAGATTTAGCAGAGCAGTTCGAGGTCAGTCGTATGACCCTCCGCCAAGCAATTTCCCTCTTGGTCGAAGAAGGCGTTCTGGAGCGCAGAGTTGGAAGTGGCACCTTTGTTTCCAGTACTCGGGTACAAGAAAAGATGCGAGGGACAACCAGTTTTACTGAAATTGTTAAGTCCCAAGGTAAAGTCCCCTCTAGCCAACTCATTTCCTACAGAAAAACCATTCCCAATGAGCAGGAAGTTGCTAAGTTAGGAATTTCTCCAACGGAAAATATTATCCGAATGGAACGTGTTCGCTATGCCGACCAAGTCCCTCTGGTTTATGAAGTTGCTTCTATTCCTGAAAAATTCATTAAAGATTTTAAGAAAGAAGAAATCACCAGTCATTTCTTCCAAACCCTACAAAAACATGGCTACCGTATCGGCAAATCACAGCAGACTATTTATGCTCGTCTCGCCAAGGAAAAAATTGCCCACTATTTGGAAGTTGAAAAAGGACATGCTATTCTTGGTTTAACTCAGGTTTCCTACCTAGAAGATGGTACTGCTTTTGAATACGTAAAAAGTCAATATGTAGGCGAACGCTTTGAATTTTATCTTGAAAACAATTAATACTCTTCGAAAATCTCTTCAAACCGCGTCAACGTCGCCTTGCCGTACTCAAGTACAGCCTGTGGCTAGTTTCCTAGTTTGCTCTTTGATTTTCATTGAGTATAAAATACTACGCAAAAACTCTCTGTCACGGACAAAGAGTCTTTTTTATTTTTCTAAGAGTAAATCTTTCAAAGAAATCAGAGTTACTGCAATTAAAATCATTGCCATACCAAGAAAATCAATAGGATAAAATTGTTCATTCATGATCAGGAAAGCAAAGAAAACTGCCGAAATCGGCTCAATTGAAGCCAACAAGCTTGACTTGACCGGTCCTATCAGACTGGTTCCTTTAAGGAAAGCTGTATAGGCAAAGACAGTCCCGATAAGAATAATGCCCGCAAATGCAAGAAGAAAATCAAGACTAGTTGGAATAGTAGCCTGTAGAACTCCTGTAAAAGGAAGGGCGACCAAACCAGCTATGACCATTCCCACACCAATGACCAAACTGCTCCCCCACTTCTTAATCAAGGATATGGGCAAAATGATATAAAGTGCGTAAGTCAGAGCAGAAAAGAGACCCCAGAACAGGCCTGCAGGTGTCATGGATAACTGGTCCAACTGCCCATGAGTTGCGATCAAGAAGGTCCCTCCAATGGCTAATATGATGGAAACAATCTCTCCCAGTGTCGGCGCCACCTTATCCTTGATACAGCTATAAATCAAAATCCCGACAGGACAAACATACTGAAGTACCGTCGCGGTTCCTGCATTGGTTTCCTGAATAGCAGTTAGATAGGCAAATTGATTAAGAAAAAGTCCAATCAAAGCAAAAATGAGAAGAGACAGCAAACTCTTTCTATCCTTTAAAAAGGTCAGCATTTTATCCTTTGCAGTAGCATAAGCCAAGATCATGAGAATTCCACCAGCGATTAAAAGACGCAAGTTAGTCAAGACTAGAGCCGAAATTCCGTTTGCCATCAGGTATTGGCCACTCGTTCCAGACAAGCCCCAAGCAATACCAGCCACAACTGTTAATAGAGTCCCTTTTAAACTATTTGACATGTCTCTCCTTACTCTTCTTTACGAATCAAGTCCATCACTTGATTGCGATCTAAAATCCATTGAGCCCGCTCATCCTTTTCATAGGTACGATTCGATAGGAAAATAGCCGCTTCTTGCTTCTGACGATTCCACATGATAAAGGTACCTGTATAGCCCGTATGGTCTAGCCAATCTCCTTCCAAATTCCATGCTAAAGAACGTTCCTTGTCAACCAAAGGAGAAAAATTTTGACTCAAATCTCTTGCAAAATCATCTGCTAAATAGTATTCTAAAAAGATTTGTAAATCCTTTACAGTCGAAAACAAACCAGCACTACCAGCATGTCTGCCCAAGATACGAGCCTTGGGATCATGCACTATTCCTGCCTCCACACCTCTGACTGTTGGAACAGCAAGCTCAACAGGACCAAACTTAGTTTCCGTCATTCCCCAAGGTTTAAAAACTTGTTCTTGTAAAATCTCATCCAGGTCTTGATCAAAAATTCTCTCTAAAATAGAGCCCAACAGCAAAAAATGGACATCTGAATAAAGAAAGGCTGGCTGACTTCGTCTGTTGAGATGAAACATCGCTTCTTTTAATTCTGAGGCAGTTAAAAGATCACGATTGGGAATAAACGGATCAAGATTTGTAGCATGGGTTAAGA
>DXLD01000049.1:0-9959 GCA_019414935.1 Streptococcus sp. | reverse complement strand
GATGGTATGGAAGCACACGGTAACAGCCAAATCGTTCGTGCTTATGTTCCACTTGCTGAAATGTTCGGTTACGCAACAGTTCTTCGTTCTGCATCTCAAGGACGTGGTACATTCATGATGGTATTTGACCACTATGAAGATGTACCTAAGTCAGTTCAAGAAGAAATCATTAAGAAAAACAAAGGTGAAGACTAATCAGTCCTCCCTCTAGAAGGAAGTCACTTAGTGGCTTCCTTTTGTCTTTAGAAAATACCTCTAAATATGGTAAAATAGTAGGAGAATAATGTGAGGAAAATGAATGTCAAATAGTTTTGAAATTTTGATGAATCAACTAGGGATGCCTGCTGAAATGAGACAGGCTCCTGCTTTAGCACAGGCTGATATTGAGCGAGTTGTGGTTCATAAAATTAGTAAGGTATGGGAGTTTCATTTCGTATTTTCTAATATTTTACCGATTGAAATTTTTTTAGAATTAAAGAAAGGTTTGAGCGAAGAATTTTCTAAGACAGGCAATAAAGCTGTTTTCGAAATCAAGACTCTGTCTCAAGAATTTTCAAATCAACTCTTGCAGTCCTACTATAGAGAGGCTTTTTCTGAGGGGCCATGTGCTAGTCAAGGTTTTAAGTCCCTTTATCAGAATTTGCGAGTTCGTGCGGAGGGCGATCAGCTATTTATTGAAGGATCTGAGTCGATTGATAAAGAACACTTTAAGAAAAATCACCTTCCTAATTTAGCTAAACAACTTGAAAAATTTGGCTTTCCAACTTTTAATTGTCAGATCGAGAAGAATGATGTTTTGACCCAGGAGCAGGAAGAAGCCTTTCATGCTGAAAATGAGCAGATTGTTCAAGCTGCTAACGAGGAAGCACTCCGTGCTATGGAACAATTAGAACAAATGGCGCCACCTCCAGCGGAAGAGAAACCAGCCTTTGATTTTCAAGCGAAAAAAGCTGTAGCTAAACCCAAGCTGGACAAAGCGGAGATTACTCCTATGATAGAAGTGACGACGGAGGAAAATCGTCTGGTCTTTGAAGGGGTTGTGTTTGATGTGGAGCAAAAAGTGACCAGAACAGGGCGTGTTTTGATCAATTTTAAAATGACGGACTATACTTCAAGTTTTTCGATGCAAAAGTGGGTTAAGAACGAGGAAGAGGCCCAGAAGTTTGATCTAATTAAGAAAAATTCTTGGCTCCGAGTGCGTGGAAATGTGGAGATGAATAACTTCACACATGATTTGACTATGAACGTGCAGGATGTGCAGGAAGTTGTTCACTATGAGCGCAAGGATTTGATGCCAGAAGGTGAGCGTCGGGTTGAGTTTCACGCTCATACTAACATGTCGACCATGGATGCTCTGCCAGAGGTCGAAGAAATCGTTGCGACAGCTGCTAAGTGGGGACACAAGGCGGTTGCCATCACGGACCATGGGAATGTCCAGTCCTTCCCACACGGCTATAAGGCGGCCAAAAAAGCGGGAATTCAGCTAATCTATGGAATGGAAGCCAATATCGTGGAGGACCGTGTCCCTATCGTCTATAACGAAGTGGAGATGGACTTGTCAGAAGCGACCTACGTGGTTTTTGACGTGGAAACGACAGGACTTTCAGCTATCTATAATGATTTGATTCAGGTTGCGGCCTCTAAGATGTACAAGGGGAATGTCATTGCTGAATTCGATGAATTTATTAACCCTGGGCATCCCTTGTCAGCTTTTACTACTGAGTTGACTGGAATTACAGATGATCATGTCAAAAATGCCAAACCACTGGAACAAGTTTTACAGGAATTCCAAGAATTCTGCAAGAATACTGTCCTAGTCGCTCACAATGCGACCTTTGACGTTGGCTTTATGAATGCCAATTATGAGCGTTATGGTCTGCCAAAGATTAGCCAGCCAGTTATTGATACGCTGGAGTTTGCTAGAAACCTCTATCCTGAGTATAAACGTCATGGTTTGGGACCTTTGACCAAGCGTTTTGGTGTGGCTTTGGAACATCACCACATGGCCAATTACGATGCGGAAGCTACAGGTCGCCTGCTTTTCATCTTTATCAAAGAAGTAGCAGAAAAACATGGTGTGACCGATCTAGCTAGACTCAACATTGATTTGATTAGTCCAGATTCTTATAAAAAAGCTCGGATTAAACATGCTACCATTTATGTCAAGAATCAAGTAGGGTTAAAAAATATCTTTAAACTGGTTTCTTTATCCAATACTAAGTACTTTGAAGGGGTGCCACGGATTCCAAGAACGGTTTTAGATGCCCATCGGGAAGGCTTGATTTTAGGATCAGCTTGCTCTGAGGGTGAAGTTTTTGATGCAGTCGTTTCCCAAGGTGTGGATGCGGCGGTTGAGGTGGCCAAGTATTATGACTTTATCGAGGTTATGCCACCGGCTATTTATGCACCATTGATTGCCAAGGAGCAGGTCAAGGATATGGCGGAGCTCCAGACCATTATCAAGAGTTTGATAGAGGTTGGGGACCGTCTTGGCAAACCTGTTCTGGCTACGGGAAATGTTCACTATATCGAACCGGAAGAAGAGATTTACCGTGAAATTATTGTCCGTAGTTTGGGCCAGGGGGCTATGATTAACCGAACCATCGGTCATGGGGAACATGCCCAACCAGCTCCTCTTCCCAAGGCTCATTTTCGAACAACCAATGAGATGTTGGATGAATTTGCCTTCTTGGGCGAGGATTTAGCACGCAAGTTGGTTATTGAAAACACCAATGCCTTGGCAGAAATCTTTGAACCCGTTGAGGTTGTAAAAGGTGATTTGTACACGCCTTTCATTGACAAGGCTGAAGAAACAGTTGCAGAATTAACCTATAAGAAAGCTTTTGAAATTTATGGAAATCCGCTGCCAGATATTGTTGATTTGCGAATTGAAAAGGAACTAACTTCTATTCTGGGGAATGGATTTGCCGTGATTTACCTGGCTTCCCAGATGTTGGTGCAACGTTCCAATGAACGGGGTTACTTGGTGGGCTCTCGTGGATCCGTCGGATCTAGTTTTGTTGCGACCATGATTGGGATTACGGAGGTTAATCCTCTCTCTCCTCACTATGTCTGTGGTCAGTGTCAGTATAGTGAGTTTATCACGGATGGTTCTTATGGTTCAGGATTTGATATGCCCAATAAGGACTGTCCAAACTGTGGTCACAAACTTAGCAAAAACGGACAAGATATTCCTTTCGAGACCTTCCTTGGTTTTGATGGGGACAAGGTTCCCGATATTGACTTGAACTTCTCGGGAGAAGACCAGCCTAGCGCCCACTTGGATGTGCGTGATATCTTTGGTGAGGAATATGCCTTCCGTGCAGGAACGGTTGGTACGGTGGCTGCCAAGACCGCTTATGGATTTGTCAAGGGTTACGAGCGAGATTATGGCAAGTTTTATCGTGATGCAGAGGTAGAACGCCTCGCTCAAGGTGCGGCTGGTGTCAAGCGGACGACAGGTCAACACCCGGGGGGAATTGTTGTTATTCCTAACTACATGGATGTCTACGACTTTACGCCTGTCCAGTATCCAGCAGATGATGTAACGGCTGAATGGCAGACAACTCACTTTAACTTCCATGATATTGACGAGAACGTCCTCAAACTCGATGTACTGGGACATGATGATCCGACCATGATTCGAAAACTTCAGGACTTGTCTGGGATTGATCCTAATGAAATTCCTATGGATGACGAAGGCGTGATGGCACTCTTTTCTGGAACTGATGTGTTAGGGGTAACACCTGAGCAAATCGGGACGCCTACGGGGATGCTGGGAATTCCAGAATTTGGAACCAACTTTGTACGTGGAATGGTAGACGAGACGCATCCGACAACTTTTGCAGAGTTGCTTCAGCTCTCAGGTCTGTCCCACGGTACCGATGTCTGGTTGGGAAATGCCCAGGATTTGATCAAGCAAGGAATTGCGGACCTATCAACCGTTATCGGTTGTCGGGACGACATCATGGTTTACCTCATGCATGCTGGTCTGGAACCTAAGATGGCCTTTACCATCATGGAACGGGTACGTAAGGGCTTGTGGTTGAAGATCTCTGAAGAGGAGAGAAATGGCTATATCGAAGCCATGAAGGCCAATAAGGTGCCAGAGTGGTATATCGAATCTTGTGGGAAAATAAAATATATGTTCCCTAAAGCCCATGCGGCAGCCTACGTTATGATGGCCTTGCGTGTAGCTTACTTCAAGGTTCATCATCCTATTTATTACTACTGTGCTTACTTCTCCATTCGTGCTAAGGCTTTTGATATCAAGACCATGGGTGCTGGCTTGGATGCCATCAAGCGTAGAATGGAAGAAATCTCTGAAAAACGGAAGAACAATGAAGCTTCCAATGTGGAAATCGATCTCTATACAACTCTTGAGATTGTCAATGAGATGTGGGAACGTGGGTTCAAATTTGGTAAACTCGATCTCTACCGTAGTCAGGCGACAGAGTTCCTCATCGACGGGAACACCCTTATCCCGCCATTTGTTGCTATGGATGGTCTAGGAGAGAACGTTGCCAAGCAGTTGGTGCGAGCGCGTGAAGAGGGAGAATTTCTCTCTAAAACAGAACTACGCAAGCGTGGAGGGCTCTCATCAACTTTGGTTGAAAAGATGGATGAAATGGGTATTCTCGGTAATATGCCAGAGGATAACCAGTTGAGCTTGTTTGATGAGTTGTTTTAAGGTCTTGGAGGGAAATAGATGAAACTAAGAATTTTCGCGGAAGACAAGCCCGCTGAGAAGGTATTTGAATATCAATTAGAACTTGCTGATCAGACAATTATCCTATCAACAGCACTCTTGTCAGGTACTATTGCTTTAGCAGGCCTACTCTCTGCTTTGAATAAAAATTAAAAAATATAGAAAAGAGAAAATAACATGGTTTTACCAAATTTTAAAGAAAATCTAGAGAAATATGCGAAATTGTTGGTTGCAAATGGAATCAATGTGCAACCTGGTCACACTTTGGCTCTCTCTATCGATGTGGAGCAACGTGAATTGGCGCATTTGATTGTCAAAGAAGCTTATGCTTTGGGTGCGCATGAGGTTATTGTTCAGTGGACAGATGATGTCATTAACCGTGAGAAATTCCTCCATGCGCCGATGGAGCGTCTGGACAATGTGCCAGAATACAAGATTGCTGAGATGAACTATCTTTTGGAGAACAAGGCTAGCCGTCTTGGAGTTCGTTCTTCTGACCCAGGTGCCTTGAACGGAGTGGACGCTGATAAGCTTTCAGCTTCTGCTAAGGCTATGGGACTTGCCATGAAGCCAATGAGAATCGCAACTCAATCCAACAAGGTTAGCTGGACTGTAGCAGCCGCTGCTGGACTTGAGTGGGCTAAGAAAGTCTTCCCAAATGCTACGAGCGACGAGGAAGCAGTTGATCTCCTTTGGGACCAAATCTTCAAAACTTGCCGTGTTTACGAAGAAGATCCTGTTAAGGCTTGGGAAGAACATGCAGCTATCTTAAAGAGCAAGGCCGATATGCTTAATAAAGAGCAATTTTCAGCACTTCACTACACAGCGCCAGGGACAGATTTGACACTTGGTTTGCCAAAGAACCACGTTTGGGAATCAGCTGGTGCTATCAATGCACAGGGCGAAGGATTCTTGCCAAATATGCCGACAGAGGAAGTCTTCACAGCGCCTGACTTCCGTCGCGCAGATGGTTATGTCACTTCTACAAAACCGCTTAGCTATAATGGAAATATCATCGAAGGAATTAAAGTAACCTTTAAGGATGGACAAATCGTAGATATTACTGCTGAAAAGGGTGATCAGGTCATGAAAGACCTTGTCTTTGAAAATGCGGGTGCGCGTGCCTTGGGTGAATGTGCCTTGGTACCAGATCCAAGCCCAATTTCTCAGTCAGGCATTACCTTCTTTAACACCCTTTTCGATGAAAATGCGTCAAATCACTTGGCTATCGGTGCAGCCTATGCAACTAGCGTTGTTGGTGGAGCGGAGATGAGTGAAGAGGAGCTTGAAGCTGCGGGGCTTAACCGTTCAGATGTTCACGTAGACTTTATGATTGGTTCTAACCAAATGGATATCGATGGTATCCGTGAGGATGGGACGCGTGTACCACTCTTCCGTAACGGAGATTGGGCAAATTAAGGAGATAATATGTTAGGAAGTATGTTCGTTGGTCTCCTAGTGGGATTTTTAGCAGGTACTCTGACCAATCGTGGAGAACGCATGGGATGTTTTGGAAAAATGTTTCTCGGATGGATTGGTGCCTTTATAGGCCATTTGCTTTTTGGGACTTGGGGTCCAATTATATCAGGAACAGCCATTATCCCTGCAGTATTAGGAGCCATGATTGTCTTAGCGATTTTTTGGAGACGAGGAAGTTAATTTCTTAAATCTGATACTCAATGAAAATCAAAGAGCAAACTAGGAAACTAGCCGCAGGTTGCTCAAAGCACTGCTTTGAGGTTGTAGATAGAACTGACGAAGTCAGCTCAAAACACTGTTTTGAGGTTGCAGATAGAACTGACGAAGTCAGTAACATATACCTACGGCAAGGCGACGTTGACGCGGTTTGAAGAGATTTTTGAAGAGTATGAAACGAAAAGGAGGTTGGTCATTGAGACAGCCTCCTTTTGAGTATGATATAATAGTTCTATGAGATTAGATAAATTTTTAGTTGCCTGCGCTGTGGGAAGTCGGACAGAGGTCAAAAACCTGCTAAAGGCTGGGCGCGTGACGGTAAATGGTAAAAAAGAAAAGTCAGCTAAATTGCAGATTGATGAAGAAAGAGATGAGATTCGATTTGATGGGCAAGTGTTGGGGTATGAAGAGTTTGTCTACTACATGATGAACAAGCCCCAAGGTGTTATTTCAGCGACTGAGGATCCTAAGCACAGAACCGTTCTGGACTTGTTGGATGACTTGGCGCGGAGCAAGGAAGTTTTCCCAGTAGGGCGCTTGGATATTGACACGCATGGTCTTTTGCTCTTGACTAATGATGGCAAGCTTGCCCATACTCTTCTTTCACCTAAGCGTCATGTGGACAAGACTTATCAGGCTCAGGTCAAGGGAATGATGACCCGAGAAGATGTGGAGACATTTGCTGAGGGTATTCCGCTCAAAGACTTTACCTGTCAACCCGCTAAACTGGAGCTTGTTTCCATAGATACAGAAAAGAATCAAAGCCAAATCCGTGTGACCATTGCAGAAGGGAAGTTTCATCAGATCAAGCGTATGGTTGCCTACTGTGGTAAGGAAGTGATGGACCTGCAACGTTTGACTATGGGAACTCTAGTATTGGATGAGAACTTAGAACGTGGGGAATGGCGTCGCTTGACCAAGGAAGAATTAGAAATTCTCCGTGCTAGTATTGCTTAATTTGATTTATATTCGAAAAGGTGAGGGAGAATGTCCTTGCCTTTTATGTTTTTCAGTTGCTTCCTTTGTGAAAAGAGTTATAATAGACTGTAGAATAAAAGGAGGAATCTATGAACGCGATTCAAGAATCATTTACAGATAAACTATTTGCCAACTATGAAGCAAATGTCAAATATCAAGCGATTGAAAATGCTGCCAGCCACAACGGAATTTTTGCAGCTCTAGAACGTCGTCAGAGCCATGTAGACAATACCCCTGTTTTCTCATTGGATTTGACCAAGGACAAGGTAACCAACCAGAAGGCTTCTGGTCGTTGCTGGATGTTTGCGGCCCTCAACACCTTCCGCCACAAACTCATCTCGCAATACAAATTGGAGAACTTTGAGTTATCACAAGCCCACACTTTCTTCTGGGACAAGTATGAGAAATCAAACTGGTTCTTGGAGCAAGTCATTGCGACTGCAGACCAAGACTTGACCAGCCGTAAGGTTAGCTTCCTACTTCAAACTCCACAACAAGATGGCGGTCAATGGGATATGGTCGTTTCTCTCTTTGAGAAATACGGTGTCGTGCCTAAGTCAGTTTACCCTGAGTCTGTTTCATCTAGTAGTAGCCGTGAGTTAAATGCAATACTTAACAAATTGCTTCGCCAAGATGCTCAAATCTTGCGTGACTTGCTTACTTCTGGTGCGGACCAAGCGACTGTTCAAGCTAAGAAAGAAGACCTCTTGCAAGAAATCTTTAATTTCCTTGCCATGTCATTAGGACTTCCACCACGTCAGTTTGACTTTGCTTATCGCGATAAAGATAACAACTACCAAAGCGAAAAGGGCATTACACCACAAGAGTTTTACAAGAAATATGTCAATCTTCCTCTAGAAGATTATGTTTCTGTTATCAATGCCCCAACTGCTGACAAGCCTTACGGCAAATCTTACACAGTTGAGATGTTAGGAAATGTGGTTGGTAGCCGTGCGGTTCGTTACATCAACGTACCGATGGAGCGCTTGAAAGAGTTGGCAATTGCTCAAATGCAAGCAGGTGAGACTGTTTGGTTTGGTTCTGATGTCGGCCAGCTCAGCAACCGTAAGGCTGGAATCCTTGCGACAGATGTTTATGACTTTGAATCAAGCATGGACATTAAACTCACTCAAGACAAGGCTGGACGTTTGGATTACAGCGAAAGTTTGATGACCCACGCCATGGTCTTGACAGGTGTTGATTTGGATGAAAATGGGAAGTCAACCAAGTGGAAGGTTGAAAACTCATGGGGAGACAAGGTTGGTACCGATGGGTACTTTGTTGCCTCAGACGCTTGGATGGACGAATACACTTACCAAATCGTTGTCCGTAAGGAATTGCTGACAGCAGAAGAACAAGCTGCCTATGAAGCAGATCCAATTGTGCTTGCACCATGGGATCCAATGGGAGCCTTGGCAGAATAAATGAGATATAAAAAGAACGGTTCTATAATTTTTAGGGTTGATGGAAATTTTCCACCAACCCTATTTTAGTGTATACAAAAAGGCCAACATCCATTATATTAAAAGCGCTGAAACCTAAAACAAAAGGATGATGACCATATGAACAATATACTAGAAGCTACACTACAAATCAAAGATAAAAACATTATTTGGGATAATAAAGTTCAAGAGAAGATATTTAAAAAGAGAAAATCTTTATTTTATTCAGCTACATATACGCATAAACCAGAATTTTGTACTGTCTGTGGATGTGTTAGCCAAAATAATAATATCGTTAAAAACGGCACGAAAACATCTCGTATCACTCTCTGTTCTGTTTCAGGCCTTCCGGCCTACTTAAATCTACGCAAGCAGAGATTTCTCTGTAGAGAATGCGGCTCTTCATTTACCGCAGACACTAGTCGAATCGTAGAAAAACACTGTCATATCTCTAAACGCTTAAAAAACGAAATTAAATCAAAAATAAGTGAAACAGTATCTGAAACATATATCGCAAAAGAAACAAATGTTTCAGTTCATACTGTAAGACGTATCATAGATGATACAGCACGATTATTGACCATTAAACCATTACACGATTTACCTGAGCATTTGTGTTTTGATGAATTTAAATCCGTCAAATCTTCCGATAGTAATATGAGCTTCATTATTTGTGATAGCACTACACACAAGCTGGTCGATGTTGTACGAGATAGAAAATCTTACAGTTTGAAACAATATTTTTATCGTTTTGAGCCTAAGACTAGATTAAAGGTAAAAACCATCTCTATCGACATGTACGTACCGTACATTCAATTAATAAAAGAAATGTTTCCTAACGCTAAAATTATCATTGATCCTTTTCACATCGTACAAGCCTTAAATAGAGAATTAAATCGAACTCGGGTACGTGTCATGAATAAGCATCGCTATAAAGACTCTAAATTATATCGAAAGTTAAAACATTATTGGAAGTTAATTTTAAAGAACTCTAATGAACTTCAGAACTATAAATATAATCGTTATAAGCTTTTTGAAAGCTTCATAACAAGTAAAGGAATCGTGGATTATATCTTAGAAAACAATCCATCTCTTAAAAATGATTATGAGGTTGTACATTCACTTCGTGAATGTAT
>DXLD01000048.1:0-9976 GCA_019414935.1 Streptococcus sp. | reverse complement strand
TCTAGCAGAAGGACAGACTCGTATCGTCACATCCGGAGTAAATGGTCAGCGCCGCCTTGTAACCAAAGTATCGATGGTTAATGGTCAAGAAGTTAGAGAAGTCATCGAAGACCAAGTGGTTCAAAATCCTGTTTCGCAAGTCATTGCAGTTGGAACTAAGAAAGAAGAGCAACCTGCCCCAACTCCAACCCCACAAGCTGAACCAACGCATCAGGTAGCTAAAGGAACGCAAGAGGCAGGCAAAGAAGGTCAAGCCTTAACGCAACCAACCTTACCAGAGGCTCCAGTTGAATCAAAAGGGACTCAAGAACCAGGTAAAGAGGGCCAAGCTCTAACACAACCAGAACTTCCAGAGGCTCCAGTTGAATCAAAAGGTACCCAAGAGGAAGGCAAAGAAGGCCAATCTTTAACCCAGCCAGAATTGCCAGAGGCTCCAGTTGAATCAAAAGGTACCCAAGAGGAAGGTAAAACTGGCCAAGCTCTTGTACAAGAACAGTTACCTGAGTACAAAGTAACTGAGGGAACCCTTGTTGAAACATCGACTACAGACTTAGACTACAAAACTGAGATGACTGAGGACCCAACCAAGTACACAGACGAAGAAACTGTCGTAAGAAATGGTGAAAAAGGTAGTCAAGTTACTAAAACAACTTATAAAACAGTAGAAGGTGTTAAAACTGACCAAGTTCTTTCAACTAGCACAGAAGTTACCAAGGAACCTGTAAACCAACAGGTAAGTCGTGGGACAAAACCAATTGAAGGAACTCTGGTAGAAGAAAGTATTGAAAAGATTCCATTTAAGGAAAAAGTTGAAGAAGATGATCAACTGAAAAAAGGCTTAGAAGTTGTAGCTCAAGAAGGAAAAGAAGGTCAGAAAAAAATCACCAAGACCTTTAACACCATCAAAGGAGTTAAAACAGAAGACGCTCCAAAAGTTACAGAGGAAATCCTTGAGGCACCTCAAGACAAAATTTTGAAACGTGGTACCAAGAGCTTTGAAAAACCAGTATTGACCATCACTGCAGTTGAACCTAAGGATTTGAAACGGACTTCAGATGTTAAATACAGTCTAGAAAATCCAAGCAAGGCAGCCATTAAATCTATCACCTTAACTCTGAAAAAAGGTGATGAGATTGTGAAAACCTTGAATGTTTCACCAGACGACCTGACAACTACCTTGACAGATTTGCAGTACTACAAGGATTATAAACTTGAAACTAAGATGGTTTATGACCGTGGTGAGGGTGATGAGGAAGAAGTTCTGAAGGAAGAACCGCTAAGACTTGACCTCAAAAAAGTTGAAATCAAAAATATCAAAGAAACAAGCTTGATGAGTGTGGACGTTGACGGTAACGAAACAGATACTAGTTTGCTGACAGAAAAACCAGCTGATGTTGCTCCACTTTACCTACGAGTGACAACTCACGACAACAAAGTTACACGACTTGCTGTTGACAAGATTGAAGAAGTAGAAAAAGACGGAAAAACTTTATACAAAGTCACTGCCAAAGCACCTGATTTGATTCAACGGAATGCTGATAACACACTTAGCGAAGAGTATGTTCATTATTTTGAAAAACAAAAAGCCAAAGAAGGTAATGTATACTACAATTTCAAAGAATTAATTGAAGATATGCAAAAAACTCCAAATGGTGAGTTTAAACTTGGTGCGGATTTAAACGCTGTGAATGTACCAACACCAAGTAAATCTTACGTGACAGCTAAATTCACTGGTAAGCTATCTAGTGAGGGTGATAAACGTTACACTATTCACAATTTAGCTCGTCCGTTATTTGCACAAGCTGAGAATGCTCATATTCACGACATCAATCTGGGTAATGTTGATATCAATATGCCTTGGGCGAACAAGACAGCACCGCTTGGTGAGATGTTTAAGAAGTCAACGATTGAAAACATTAAAGTAACAGGTAATGTTGTAGGTAACAATGACGTTACGGGTATGGTCAATAAACTGGATGAATCCAATATGCGTAATGTAGCCTTTATCGGCAATATTACAAGTGTAGGGAACGCAGGATGGTGGTCAGGTGGGCTTGTCAGCGAAAGCTGGAGAAGTAACACAGATAACTCTTACATTGATGCCTATATCAAAGGGAATAAAGCTAAGGTCGGTGGACTTGTTGCTAAATTGAATCATGGTGATAATCCGAGAGATGTTAGTGCATGGGGACGTTTGAAGAACTCTGTTGCAAAAGGTACGATTGATGTGAAAGAACCTCTTGAAACAGGTGGTTTGCTTCATTCTAACTGGTCATGGGGACTTGCTGAAAATAACGTTACTATGATGAAGGTGAAGAATGGTGGTGAGATTCTTTACGGTTCTCGTGATGCAGAGGATGATGATTACTTTGGTGCAAACTGGGTTCGAAATAATAATGTATTCGTTAATGGTGTAAGTGAAGGTAAACAATCCTATTCTCGTTCTAGTCGTTGGAAAGGTGTTTCCCAAGAAGAAGCTGATGCAAGAATTGCTAAAATGGGAATTACTGCACATGAATATACAATAACTGAACATTTTGTAGATAAGTTAAATCATAAGGAATCAAAAGCTGACACTTATAAATCTACTCAAGACTATGATGCATCTCGTGAGCTTGCTTACCGTAACATCGAAAAACTTCAACCATTCTACAATAAAGAATGGATTGTAAATCAAGGTAACAAGATTCCTTCAGATTCTAAATTACTGAATACAGAAGTATTATCTGTTACAGGTATGAAAGATGGACAATTTGTGACCGATTTATCAGATGTTGATCATATTATGATTCATTACGCTGACGGTACAAAAGAAGAAAAATCCGTATCACCTAAGGTTACATCAAAAGTGGCTCAAGTAAAAGAATATGCTATTACAGATTTAGGTGATGTCGTTTACACACCAAATATGGTGGATAAGAATCGTAACAAACTAATTGCTGATGTGAAAGAAAAATTAGCAAGTGTCGAATTGATTTCACCTGAAGTGCGTGCATTGATGGACAAACGTGATAAACCTGCTGAAAATAGTGACAATCATAAGAACAATTATATTCGTAACTTATTCTTAGAAGAAAGCTTTGACGAAGTAAAAGGTAACCTTGATAAACTTGTGAAAGCAATCGTTGAAAATGAAGACCATCAGTTAAACGGCGACGAAGCTGCAATGAAGGCTCTTGTGAAGAGAGTAGAAGATAACAAAGCAAAAATTATGATGGGTCTGGCTTATCTCAATCGCTATTATGGTTTTGCGTATGGTGATATGAGCATTAAAGACATCATGATGTTTAAACCGGATTTCTATGGTAAATCAACGAATGTCATCGACCGCTTAATTCAAATCGGTTCACGTGAACACTTCTTGAAAGGTGATAGAACACAGGATGCATATCGTGATGTGATTGCAAGTGCTACTGGTAAAGCTAACTTGCATGAATTCCTAAAATACAACATGGAATTATTCACAAATGATACTGATATGAACACTTGGTTCAAGAATAACATTGCGGATAATGCTTATGTTGTTGAGAAACAATCATCAAATCCAGATTTCGCTAATAAGAAATATAAACTGTATGAAGTAATTAACAACGGTCATCATGGACGTTATATCTTACCACTTCTTAACCTGAAGAAAGCGCATATGTTCTTAATTACGACCTATAATACGATTGCGTTTAGTTCGTTTGAGAAATATGGTAAGACAACCGAAGCCCAACGTGAAGAGTTCAAGAAAGAAATCAATTTACGCGCGCAAGAACAAATCAATTATTTGGACTTCTGGTCAAGACTTGCTGCGGATAACGTTCGTAATCAACTCCTTAAGAGTGAAAATATGGTATCATCAGCTATTTGGGATAATCACTTTGCACCAGACCTTGGTTGGGTTGACCGTATGGGACATACTAAGAACGGGGACTTTGCTCCAATTCGTGAATTCTATGGTCCAACAGGTAAGTGGCATGGTAACAACGGTATGGGAGCTTATGCCTATATTTTCCAAAATCCACAACCACAAGAAGCTGTCTATTATATTTTATCTAGCTTAATCAGTGACTTCGGAACGTCTGCATTTACTCACGAAACTACACATATTAATGATCGTATGGCCTACTTGGGTGGATGGCGTCACCGTGAAGGAACAGACGTTGAAGCCTTTGCTCAAGGTATGTTACAATCACCATCTGTATCAAATCCAAATGGTGAATATGGTGCCTTAGGATTGAATATGGCATATGAGCGTCAAAATGATGGTAAGCAATGGTATAACTATAATCCTAATATGCTAGATAGTCGTCAGAAGATTGATCATTACATGAAGAATTATAATGAATCAATGATGATGCTTGATTACTTAGAAGCTAATGCCGTTATTAAGAAAAATGAAGGTACAAATGATAAGTGGTTCAAGAAAATGGACCGAGAATGGCGTTCGAATGCTGATCGTAACAGTCTAAAAGGTGAGCCACATCAATGGGATAAACTTCGTGATTTAAATGATGAAGAGAAAAACATGAAGTTAACAACGATTGATCAATTGGTAAACAATAACTTTGTTACGAAGCATGGAATGCCAGGTAATGGACGTTACCGTTCGGAAGGTTTCGATTCTGCTTATCAAACAGTTAATATGATGGCAGGTATCTATGGTGGTAATACAAGTAGAAGTGCTGTAGGTTCTATTTCATTTAAACATAATACATTCCGTATGTGGGGTTACTTTGGTTACCTCGATGGTTTCTTAGGATATGCTTCTAATAAATACAAAGATGCTGCTAAGAAAGAAAACAACGGTTATGTTGGAGATGATTTTATCATTAAGAAAGTTTCAAATGGAAGATTCCAAAACTTAGAAGAATGGAAATCTGCTTGGTACCATGAAGTTCATGAGAAAGCTCAAAAAGGTTTTGTTGAAATTGAAATTAATGGTGAGAAAATTTCAACTTATGCGAGACTTCAAGAGTTGTTTGATGAAGCAGTTGAAAAAGATCTTAAAGGGAATGGATTTGGAAATACAGTTGGTCTGAAAGAGAAAGTTTATAAACAACTTTTACAAAAATCTAACGGATTTACTGGAGATTTATTCACTAAATAGTAGATAAGACTAGTATAATAAAAAGGTAGATCAGTTTTGACTGGATCTACCTTTTTGATGTTTTTGAAGTTCTTAAATGTTCATTTACAAGCATAATTATTGAATATATTTATAACCAAAATACTAGAAAATAGATTTTCAAAAAGTAAATGAAATGTCAGTCTGGGCTTTGTTTTATGGATTCTGTTCGAGTTCAAACAACTTGCAAAAATAGTTTAAAAATTATAAAATGAAATATAAAGTAATTTGTAAATACGCATAAAATTCAATATGATATAATGTGTACATAGATAAGAGAAAAGGAAATATTATAAATGAAGAACAAGCTTTCTGATAAGTCCCTTGAGAATCAGAGAAAAGAAAAAATCATGCGTTTCTCCATTCGTAAATATAGTTTTGGTGCAGCGAGTGTAGCGGTTGCTGCCTTTTTAATGTTTTTAGGAAATGGAGCAGTTGCAGCGGATCAATTGAAAGTAACTGAAGAGTCTTCTAGTAAAGTAGAGTTGGCTAAAGAAGGTGGGGATAAGACTGAAAAACAGAGTGAGTCCAAAATTAGTGAGCCGAAAATTACTAAACCAGAACTAGATAAAAGTCAACTTGCAAATTATATTGGTGAAATTGAAGGTAAGATTTCAAGTGGAGCTTACGCTAATAAGACTGAGGAAAGTGTAGCGAGTCTAGCTGCTGAGTTAGCTAATGCCAAAGCAACTTTAGCGAGCGCAAGCAGTCAAGAAGAATTGACGAGTGCCTATCAAAAACTGGTTACTACTGTTAACTCAAAATTACGAAATAAGCCGGTTGAGAAAAAAGAAATTGTTTCAACAGATACTACTGAGGGTAAAGAAACAGTTGGTATCAAAGCTGAGAATACTGAGAAACCATCAGAATCAAATGCGATTGAAAATACTGGTGCCAATGATCCGCGTAATGGAAGTGAAATTGAAAAGGATACAACATTCCGTGCAGCTGTCAATCAAGATCCAAAGGTAGACTTTACATTCTCCATACCAGATGAGAAGAAAATCTATATCTATAACGAAGAGCATTTTTCATTAGAAATTCCAGTTTATTCTGAAACTGGAAAAATTCGCTATGCAACGATTAAGAAAGGATCTAGACAAAGATTCCCTAATGTTGCAGGTACAGATAATGACTTGGATGTTGAATTTGGATTTACAGCTACTGTAATAAATCGTGCTGAAACGGCAGGGGTAACATCGGAGGCGAGTCAAGCAAATCCTGCGAAAATCGTCATTACAGGTCGTCCAAATGATATATTAAAAAAGAACAGAGATTACACAAAACAAGAAAACCAAACATTAAATGTTGGTACTCGTTATGTTCAAGTAGTTGATGACCAAGGTAGAGAAAATCTTAAAAAAGGTATGGATATAACGGATCCAGGATATTTCTACTTAGTATTAAAATCTCAAGCAAAAAAATACGCCTTAAGATCTCAACCTACAGATGAAAAGATTTCTGTAACTAGTTTGACAAATCCTACAGCAGAAGATTTAAAGAAAATCAAAGATAGTATTCAATTAGAATATTCAACAACAAACGAAGATGCACGATTTGCTGATAGACGTGGAACTTTAGTAGAACACCCAGAGGATGTTATTCAATCGGTTAATATCGTTGGGAATAATATTGTTGTTACATTTACAGATGGTTCTACGAAGACGAAACCAGTAAGTGAAATTGTACAAAAAAATGTTCCACCGGTTGTTAATCTACCGTATTCAAACGAAGCGAACAGAAATATTTATATCTATTCTGGAGAAGAGACAGACCTAACATTTACTGCAACGGATGAGTCTAAGATTAAGGACCTAAAACTTCGTGGCCCTGGTGACATTAACTATAATAATGCAACTAGTTTTGGTTTAGCAGTAGGAAATATTGTTGATAGCGCAGTAACAAGCGGAGCAGGTTCTGTTTCTGAAGATAAGAAGACAGCAACCATTAAAATGACTGGAACAACGAATTTAACTGCTGGGAAAAAATGGACAAGTGTTATCGTTGCAAAAGATGACAACAATGGAGAAAGTGCACCTTTTAACGGAAGAATTAATGCAACTACTAATCCTGCAGAACGTCAAAAAATTGAAGGTTATGTTGAGTTTGTTGTAAAAAATCAAACTACTAAATATGATATTAAGACTCCAGAAGGAACAGTTAGTGTAGTAGATCCAGCGAATGTAACTGCAGAAGAATTTGAAAAAATTAAAGAAAAAGTAAAAATTGAATACTCTCAAACTAACGATGATGCTAATTTTACTAGCAAGAGAGGACAAGCTGTAGACAATCAGGCGACAAGAATTTCTACGATTACAAAAGATGCTAATGGAAATCTTGTTGTGACCTATAAAGATGGTTCAACTGATACAAAACCTTTATCAGAATTCACAAGTTTAAATAAACAACCTGCAATTGACGCGGTTAACAAGGCTGCTGAAGATAAAATTGCAGAGATTAATGCTAATACAAACGTAACTGCAGAAGAAAAAGCAGCTGCAATAGAAAAAGTTAATGTCGATAAGGCGAAAGCTTTAACAGCAATTAATGATAACTCGGTAACGACAAAAGCAGCATTAGATAATGCCAAAACATCTGGGACAACAGCGATTAGCAATGATAATCCTGTAGCAACGAAGAAAGATACGGCAAAAGCAGCTATTGACTCAGCTTTAAGAGAGAAAGAAGCAGCCATCGATGCGAATAACGACTTAACGACAGAGGAGAAGAATGCAGCAAAAGCAGATGCACAGGCAAAAGCAACTGCAGCGAAAACAGCAATTGATAATGCGACAACAAACGCAGCAGTGGACTCAGCCCAAACGGCAGGAACAACAAGCGTAAGTTCAGTAACGCCAACAGCGGTAGCAAAACCAGCGGCTAAGAAAGCAATAGATGATGCACTTAAAGCGAAAGAAGCACAACTTGACGCTCGTGCGGACTTAACAGACGAAGAAAAAACAGCAGCAAAAGCAGATGCACAAGCAAGGGCAACAGCGGCTAAAAATAATATTGATACTGCAACAACAAACTCAACAGTAGATAATGCGAAAACTACAGGCGTTGCTGATGTGGAAAGCGTTAATCCGCAAGCAAGCCAAAAGAAAACTGATGCGAAAAATGCAGTTGATGAAGCATTAAAAGCAAAAGAAGCAGCTATAGATGCGAACAACGATTTAACAGCTGAAGAAAAAGCTAAAGCGAAGGAAGACGCAAAAGCTAAAGCTGATGCAGCGAAAACAGCAATCGACAACGCAACAACAAATGATGCAGTAACTCAAGCTAAAAACGACGGAGCAACATCAGTAGATTCGGTGACTCCAACGCCGGTAGCCAAACCCGCAGCGAAGCAAGCCATCGATGACGCATTGAAAGCTAAGAATGACGCGATTGATGCCAACAACGATTTGACTGCTGAAGAGAAAGCCAAAGCTAAGGAAGACGCTAAGGCAAAAGCCGATGCAGCTAAGCAAGCGATCGACAACGCAACAACAAACGATGCAGTAACTCAAGCTAAAAACGATGGGGCAGCAAGTGTATCTTCAGTAACACCAACAGCGCAAGCGAAGCCAGCGGCAAAACAAGCTATCGATGACGCATTGAAAGCTAAGAACGACGCGATTGATGCTAACAATGACTTAACAGACGAAGAGAAAACTGCGGCGAAAGCTGATGCGAAAGCCAAAGCAGACGCAGCGAAAACAGCGATCGATAACGCTACGACAAATGATGCAGTAACTCAAGCTAAAAACGACGGAGCAACAAGTGTAGACTCAGTCACTCCAACGCCGGTAGCCAAACCGGCTGCAAAACAAGCCATCGATGACGCATTGAAAGCTAAGAATGACACGATTGACGCGAACAACGACTTAACAGCTGAAGAAAAAGCCAAAGCTAAGGAAGATGCGAAAGCAAAAGCAGACGCAGCGAAAACAACTATTGATAATGCAACAACAAACGCAGGAGTAGAACAAGCTAAAAACGCAGGAGTGACAAGTGTAACTTCAGTAATATCAACAGCGCAAGCGAAGCCAGCGGCAAAACAAGCAATTGATGACGCATTGAAAGTTAAGAACGACGCAATTGATGCCAACAACGATTTGACTGCTGAAGAGAAAGCCAAAGCTAAGGAAGACGCAAAAGCCAAAGCAGACGCAGCGAAACAAGCAATTGACAACGCAACAACAAATGCATCGGTAGAACAAGCTAAAAATGATGGAACAACAGAAGTAAACAATGTGAATCCAACAGCGCAAGCGAAGCCAGCGACTAAAAAAGCGATCGATGACGCGTTAGTTGATAAGATTAAAGAAATCGAAGCAAATAACAACTTAACTGACGAAGAAAAAGCCGCAGCTAAGCAAGAAGCGCAAGCCAAAGCCGACGCAGCGAAACAAGCAATCGACAACGCAACAACAAATGCGGCGGTAGAACAAGCTAAGGCTGATGGAACAACAGAAGTAAACAATGTCACTCCAACACCAACAGCTAAACCGGCTGCAAAACAAGCCATCGATGACGCATTGAAAGCTAAGAACGACGCGATCGACGCAAACAATGACTTAACAGACGAAGAAAAAACTGCAGCTAAGGAAGATGCAAAAGCCAAAGCCGACGTAGCGAAACAAGCCATCAACAACGCGACAACAAACACAGCGGTAGAACAAGCTAAAAATGACGGAGCAACATCAGTAGATTCGGTGACTCCAACGCCGGTAGCCAAACCAGCAGCTAAGAAAGCAGTAGAAGTCGCGTTAGCTGATAAGATTAAAGAAATTGACGCAAACAACGACTTGACTGCTGAAGAAAAAGCCAAAGCTAAGGAAGACGCCAAAGCCAAAGCCGATGCAGCTAAACAAGCAA
>DXLD01000047.1:0-10286 GCA_019414935.1 Streptococcus sp. | reverse complement strand
CATGAAAACTCCTACTCCTGTTAAAATCAATAAGAACAAAAGTGTATTCATACTTGATTTAAATTTATTTGCTATCAGTGCCCCTATAATTGAGCCAATCGCACCCATGGTTAAGATAGTCGCATAAGCTCCTTCTACTCCATATAGTTTATTTGAAAAAGGAAGCAAAAACTCAAAAGCCGCAAAAAAGAAATTAACGCTGGAAGCCACTAACAGGAGAAAGAAAATCTCTTTTTGATGCCAGATATAGTGCAGGCCATCTTTGATATCCGCAAAAATATCTTTCCCAGTAAAAGGTTTCTTATCTTGAACCATTGGTTCTTCTTTTGGAAGTAAGGCCACTAGAACAAATGCTATAAAAAAAGTCAAAGCATCTAGTAAGAGCGTCAGATGGAGACTTGCAAATTGTAAAACCAGAAAAGAAAGTACAGGAGAACTCACACTGACAACCTGCATCACTAACTCCAAACGAGAATTGTAGAGGACCAGTTCATCCTTCTCTACCAATTCTGTGATAATGGCCTTATTTGCTGGTCTAGAAAAGGCAAAAGCAATAGCCTGAACAATGTTAGCAAAAACCAAAGCCCCAATCATCCAGCTGTCATTCCTTATGAAAGAAATAGCCAGACAAAGAATCCCACAAATAAGGTCTGTCACCATTAAAATCTTACGACGAGAAAAACGGTCTGATATAACTCCACCAAAGGGATTTACGAGAATAGATGTGACGAGTTCAGAAATCTGATACATTCCTAAAACTGTTTGTCCGATAGCCCCCATGGAAGCCAACCAGACACTATTTCCATAATCATAGAGCATATTCCCTATCTTGTTAACAGCTCCGCGACTAATCAACTGCACTGCATAGCGATTCATATAAAAACTCCTCTCAAATTTTGAAACTATTGTATCAAAACGGAAAGGAGCTTTTTATTTTTTTCCCTTATTTGGGAAAATTAATCTTTGACAAATTTTTCGTAGTGTTCTTGATAATAGGCGACTTGCTCTGGAAGACCTAGCACATCAAAAATATGCATAGCCTCTTGCATTTTGCTACAACCTTCTTTACACTGTCCTTTTTGATATAAGGCAAAACCTTTTAGGTAATGTAAAATATTTCGTTCATACAGACTAATGTTTTTACCAATAATCTTCTCTGTATAGGCCTCAAAATAGCTTGCATTGTCAAAAGAAAGATGCTCTAAACAATGCTGGTAACAATTGAGGGCCAAAATCAAAACCAATCTCTTATGGCGACCAATCTCTTGGTAAAATTCCTCCCTCTCCATAACTTCTCTACCAATCCGAGTGACATAGTCCACATCATAGAAACTATAGAGGTTACCGAAAAGAATCAACTCATACATGGTCCATTCTTCTGTTTTGAAGAGATAATCTGCTACCTTATCCAAATCATCCTGTTTCATATGATAACTCGAATCTCTTTGACAAATCAGACCTTGTAACAAAATCCAATTCAGCTCAAAATAGAGGGGATTTGTTGAACTTTTAGCCTTTTCAAGTTGTTCTTCTTGAAGCTTTTGAAAACCTGCAATATCATTTGAGTAGTAAAGGGGGACAATTTGTCCCATCATGGCAACATGTTCATGATTATGAAAATTCCTTGCCTTGTCCATGAAATTTTCGATTGTGACATGAATATTATCCAAAATTTCAAAGAAACGCGAGACTGCTAGGTCAGACTCCCCAAGCTCAAAGCGAGATAACTGAGAGGTAGAGCAGGACTCCCCTGCCGCCTCCTTTAAAGAATAATTTCCACTTGTTCGAAATTCGCGAAATACTTTTCCAAGATGTTCCATCTTTACACCTGCTCTGATAATTCTTCCCACTCAAGCATGGCTTCTTCCTGACGGTGGCTGATTTTGTCCAACTCAGCCTGTAATTCCATCAGTTTGTCGGCATCGTTTGTCTCCAACATTTGTTCAGAAATGTCTTGACTTTGTCTTTCTAGCTCTTCAATTTCAGCTTCTAGGCTTTCGATTTGTCGCATAAGCTTACGAACTTCTTTTTGACTTTCTTTCTGAGCTTGATAGTCATTAACTGGACTTGCTTCTTTTGCTTGGTTGCTAGTTGAAGCTTCCTCAGCCTGAGTCAGTTCTACTTCTGCTTTCTTCTCAACATAGTAGTCGTAATCTCCAAGATAGAGAGTTGAGCCATTTTCAGATAATTCTAGTATATGAGTTGCCACACGATTGATAAAGTAACGGTCATGGCTGACAAAAAGCAAGGTTCCATCAAAGTCAATCAAGGCATTTTCCAACACTTCCTTGCTATCAATATCCAAGTGGTTGGTCGGCTCATCCAGAATCAAAAAATTATTGTTTTCCATGGAAAGTTTAGCCAGAAGTAAACGGGCTTTCTCCCCACCAGACAGCATGCCGACTGATTTTTTAACATCATCACCAGAGAAAAGGAAGGCACCTAGACGGTTACGGATTTCAACTTCTGGTGTCAGTTTAAAATCATTCCAAAGTTCATCCAGTACCGTATTACTTGGTGTTAGCTTGCTTTGGGTTTGGTCATAGTAACCCACCTCAACATTGGCACCAAAGCGCTTTTCACCCTTGATAAAAGGAATCTGGTCCACAATAGACTTGATAAAGGTTGACTTGCCAATACCATTGGGACCAACGATGGCGACAGCATTCATCTTACGAAGGTCTAGGTTAATAGGTTGTGACAGGACGTCCCCATCATAACCAATGGCTGCATTATCGACTGTCAAGACAACATTACCAGACGTTTTTTCAGACTGGAAGGTCATATTGGCTGATTTCTTACCAGCTTCAGGCTTATCTAAACGCTCCATTTTTTCCAGCTGTTTGCGGCGAGATTGGGCACGTTTGGTCGTTGAAGCACGGACTAGATTGCGGTTAACAAAGTCTTCCAGAGCAGCAATTTCCTTCTGTTGCTTTTCATAATTTTTTGCCTCAGTAGCTAGCTTTTGCTCCTTCAACTCGACAAAACGAGTGTAATTGCCCACATAGCGATCCAAGGAATGCTTGGTCAAATCCAGCGTAATCGTCGCAACCTTGTCCAAGAAATAACGGTCGTGGCTGACAATAATAAGGGCACCGCTATAGTTTACCAAGTAATTCTCTAACCAGGCAATGGTTTCGATATCCAAGTGGTTGGTTGGCTCGTCCAAGACCAAGAGATTGGGCTTTTCAAGAAGCATTTTAGCAAGAGCCAGACGGGTGTTTTGACCACCAGAAAGCTCGGCAATTTTCATCTGCCACATAGACTCGTCAAACTTGAAGCCATTTAAAATCGCTCGAATATCAGCTTCATAGGTAAAGCCACCTGCTTGGCGAAAATTCTCAGATAAGCGGTCGTAATCTGACATCAGTTTATCCAAAGCCTCACCAGACTTTTCACCCATCTCCAACTCCATCTGACGAAGTTGCTTCTCAGTTTGACGTAGGTCAACAAAGACATGAAGCATCTCATCGTAGATGGTGTTTTCAGACTCAAAACGGCTATCTTGAGCTAGGTAAGACAGAAAAATATCTTTTTTCTTATTGATTTCTCCACTAGTTGGCTCCTCTTCTCCAACCAAAATCTTCAAAAGAGTAGACTTACCTGCACCATTTTTCCCAACAAGAGCAATCCTGTCTCGTTCATCAACCTGCAAATTGATATTATCAAAAAGAACCTCTCCTGCAAAAGAACGTTCAATTTTATTAGCTTGTAAAATAATCATACAAGTAGTATAGCATGTTTCCCTAAGGCATTCAAGACTTGATAAACCGGCATATGTCACTACTTTTCTGTAAGTTATGCTAAGGTTTTACTAAAATGCTAAAAAATGCTATAATGTGAACGGTTAAAACAATTTACAAAAAGGAGAATTTTAATGTCTTACCAAGAAAATTACCAGAAATGGGTTGATTTTGCGGAGCTTCCTGACTACCTTCGTCAAGATTTGGAAAATATGGACGAAAAAACTAAGGAAGATGCCTTCTATACCAATCTTGAATTTGGTACTGCAGGTATGCGTGGTTTGATTGGAGCTGGTACAAACCGCATCAACATCTACGTTGTTCGCCAAGCTACTGAAGGATTGGCTCGTTTGATTGAGTCAAAAGGTGGAAACGAAAAAGAACGCGGTGTAGCAATTGCCTACGATAGTCGTCACTTCTCACCTGAGTTCGCCTTTGAATCTGCGGCAGTTCTTGCTAAACACGGCATCAAATCTTACGTATTTGAAAGCCTTCGTCCAACTCCAGAACTATCATTTGCAGTTCGTCACCTCAACTGTTTCGCAGGTATCATGGTTACAGCTAGCCATAACCCTGCTCCATTTAACGGTTACAAGGTTTACGGTGAAGACGGTGGACAAATGCCTCCACACGATGCAGACGCTTTGACTACTTATATCCGTGCAATCGAAAACCCATTTGCAGTTGAAGTTGCTGATGTGGAAGCTGAAAAAGCTTCTGGCTTGATTGAAGTCATAGGCGAAGCTGTCGATGTAGAATACCTCAAAGAAGTTAAGGACGTTAACATCAACCCAGCCTTGATTGAAGAATTTGGTAAAGACATGAAGATTGTCTACACACCACTTCATGGTACTGGTGAAATGCTGGCTCGTCGTGCTCTTGCCCAAGCAGGATTTGATTCTGTTCAAGTCGTTGAAGCGCAAGCAACTGCTGACCCAGACTTCTCAACTGTAAAATCTCCAAATCCAGAAAGCCAAGCAGCCTTTGCTCTTGCTGAAGAACTTGGTCGTCAAGTTGGTGCAGATGTTCTTGTGGCAACTGACCCTGATGCTGACCGTGTTGGTGTTGAAGTTCTTCAAAAAGATGGTAGCTACCTCAACCTTTCAGGTAACCAAATCGGTGCTATCATGGCAAAATACATCTTGGAAGCCCACAAAAACGCAGGAACTCTTCCTGAAAATGCGGCTCTCTGCAAATCTATCGTATCAACTGATTTGGTAACGAAGATTGCTGAAAGCTACGGCGCAACTATGTTCAACGTCTTGACAGGTTTCAAATTTATCGCTGAAAAAATCCAAGAATTCGAAGAAAAACACAACCACACATACATGATGGGATTTGAAGAAAGTTTCGGTTACTTGATTAAACCATTTGTACGTGATAAAGACGCTATCCAAGCCGTTCTTGTCGTTGCTGAACTTGCTGCCTACTACCGTTCACGTGGTTTGACACTTGCTGACGGTATCGAAGAAATCTACAAAGAGTATGGCTACTACGCTGAAAAGACTATCTCTGTTACTCTTTCAGGTGTCGATGGTGCCGAACAAATCAAAGCAATTATGGCTAAATTCCGTAACAATGCTCCAAAAGAATGGAACGCAACAGCTATCACTGTTGTAGAGGACTTCAAGGCTCAAACTGCTACTGCTGCTGACGGTACTGTTACAAACTTAACAACTCCTCCAAGTGATGTTTTGAAATACACACTTGCTGACGGTTCATGGATTGCCGTTCGCCCTTCAGGTACAGAACCAAAAATCAAGTTCTATATTGCAGTTGTAGGTGAAACTAATGAAGAATCACAAACTAAGATTGCTAATATTGAAGCAGAAATCAATGCTTTTGTAAAATAAAGACCTATAAAAGATGAGAATAACCAATCTCATCTTTTTTTCGTATCAAATCTAAGCAATTTTAGAAACTTTATGGCATACTAGACTTATCAATGAAAGCGAGGTAATCTCATGGAACAATTTTTAGATAATATCAAAGACCTTGAAGTCACTACAGTTGCGCGTGCGCAAGAAGCTCTTGATAAAAAAGAAACTGCAACCTTCTTTATTGGTCGTAAAACTTGCCCTTACTGCCGTAAATTTGCTGGTACCTTGGCAGGTGTCGTAGCTGAAACCAAAGCTCACATCTACTTCATCAACAGTGAAGAACCAAGCCAACTCAATAAGTTGCAAGAATTCCGCTCACGCTATGGAATCCCAACTGTACCAGGCTTCGTTCACATTGCAGATGGACAAATCAATGTCCGTTGCGACTCTTCAATGTCAGCACAAGAAATCAAAGATTTTGCTGGTTTGTAAGATATATAAAAAAGAAGGCACATTCGCCTTCTTTTTTATATATCTGTCAATGGTGTTGCAGTATCTGGTGAGGTATCATAAACCTTAAAGTCTACTCCGACTCCCAGATCAGCTTGCGCCAGCTGATTGACCATGGTCATATGAGCCAGTTCCTTAATATTGTTCTCCTTAGATAAATGCCCAAGGTAGATTTTCTTAGTACGGTTTCCCAAGGTACGAATCATAGCTTCAGCACCGTCCTCGTTAGAAAGGTGACCGAGATCCGATAGGATTCGTTGTTTGAGTCGCCAAGCATAGGAACCTGCTCGCAAAATCTCTACATCATGATTGGACTCGATAAGATATCCATCTGCATTTTCGACAATTCCTGCCATTCGATCACTAACATAACCTGTATCAGTCAGCATGACAAAACTCTTATCATCCTTCATAAAGCGATAGAACTGAGGTGCGACCGCATCATGGCTAACACCAAAACTCTCAATGTCGATATCTCCAAAGGTTTTGGTTTTACCCATTTCAAAGATATGCTTTTGCGAGGCATCCACCTTGCCAAGATACTTGCTATTTTCCATAGCCTGCCAGGTCTTTTCATTGGCATACAAATCCATACCATACTTGCGAGCCAACACACCGACTCCATGGATATGGTCAGAATGCTCATGGGTAATCAAGATGGCATCCAAGTCTTCTGGCTTGCGATTTATTTCAGCAAGTAGGCTGGTGATTTTCTTACCAGATAAGCCTGCATCCACTAAAAGTTTCTTTTTTGGCGTTTCCAGATAAAAGGAATTTCCACTGGAACCCGACGCTAAAATACTGTATTTAAAGCCTGTTTCACTCATTCTGGTCTTCTATTTCGTCCTCCCATACTTCTTCCTTCACTGCATCCTTATCATAAGGGAGCACAATGGTAAAGGTTGATCCCTTACCATATATACTCTTGGCCCAAATAAAACCATTATGCTGTTTGATAATTTCTTTAGCAATAGCTAGACCTAGCCCAGTTCCACCTTGGGCACGACTTCTAGCACGATCCACACGGTAGAAACGGTCAAAGATACGTGGCAAATCCTGCTTAGGAATACCCAATCCTTGGTCTGAGATAGACAAAATCATCTGATCATCAGTTGTCTTCATGGTCACTGTGATTTTTCCACCATCTGGAGAATATTTAATGGCATTGTTGAGAATATTATCAATCACCTGCGTCATCTTATCTGTATCAATTTCAATCCAGACAGAGGTAATCGGATAATCTCTAACCAATTCGTATTTCTTCTCTTCATCTGATCCCCTCATCTTATCAAAGCGGTTAAGGATAAAGGTAATAAAGGCAGTAAAGTTAATCAGTTCCACATCTATGTGACTGGTCGCATTATCAATACGTGAAAGATGAAGAAGGTCTGTCACCATTCGCATCATACGGTTGGTTTCGTCTAGAGACACCTTGATAAAATCTGGTGCGACAGGTTCTGACAAGGCACCCTCATCCAAGGCTTCAAGATAGGATTTTACACTAGTCAGAGGCGTCCGTAGCTCATGACTAACGTTCGAAACAAAGAGTCTCCGTTCGCGCTCCTCCTTCTCCTGCTCCGTCGTATCGTGTAAAACAGCAACCAAACCAGAAATAAAGCCAGACTCACGACGAACCAAGGCAAAACGTACACGAAGGCTCAGATATTCACCATTGTCATCCTGAGAATCAATCATGAGCTCAGGAATTTGGGTAATCAAATCACGAAGTTCATACTCATCTTCAATCTGAAGCAATTCTAGAATACTTTTATTGAGAACCTCTTCTTTCTGAACACCTAGCTGTTTCTTAGCCATGTCATTAATCATAGTAATCTTGCCACGACGATTGGTCGCAAGAACTCCGTCTGTCATGTATGAGAGGATACTATTCAATCGTTTACTCTCTTGTTCCAGATTTTCTTGAGTCAAGCGAATTACTTCTGATAAATCATTGAGATTATTGGTAATATTAGTGATCTCAGAGCTTCCCTGCATATCCAATACCTGAGAATAATCTCCTGCAATCAAGTCTTTAACTTTTTGATTAATTTGCTTCAACCGAATATTATCTCGCCGATTTTCTAGCAAAAGCAAGGTAACAATCAAGATAAAACCCAATAAAATTAAAATGAAGATAAAATCACTAGTAAGAATATTTTTTCTAATCAATTCAATCATTATTTCTCATATAATAACCAACACCACGACGTGTTAGGATATATTCTGGACGACTAGGTGTATCTTCAATCTTCTCACGCAAACGTCTGATAGTTACGTCAACAGTTCGAACATCTCCGAAATAATCATAACCCCAGACCGTTTCAAGCAAGTGTTCACGTGTAATCACTTGACCAATATGAGAAGCCAAGTGGTACAAGAGCTCAAATTCACGGTGGGTCAAGTCTAGTTCTTCACCATATTTTTTAGCTACATAAGCATCTGGCACAATCTCCAAATCCCCAATTTGCAAGGGTTGGGCTTTCTTTTCATCTGACTCTTGATTATCTACAGAAACCAAGTCCGTGCGACGGAGAAGAGCTTTAACACGCGCCTGCAACTCACGATTTGAGAAGGGTTTGGTTACATAGTCATCCGCCCCAAGCTCTAAACCGATAACCTTATCAAATTCGCTATCTTTAGCCGAAAGCATGATAATAGGCACACTACTAGTCTTGCGAATGGTCTTAGCAACTTCTAAACCATCGATTTCTGGAAGCATCAAATCCAGAATAATAATATCTGGTTGCTCTGCTTCATATTGCTCTAGCGCTTCACGACCGTTAAAAGCAGTTACAACCTCGTAACCTTCCTTGGTCATGTTAAACTTGATAATATCCGAGATTGGTTTTTCATCATCTACAATTAATATTTTTTTCATTTGTTCACCTTTTTCTCTACCATTATACCAAAAAAATAACAAGAAGACACAATAGCTAGTCTTTGCTACTGTCTAAGTTGGCTTTTGCATAAGCCTGCCAGATTTTTTGTTGGGGTTTAGCAAGTGGAACATCCTTGAATTCTTCTGGTGAAAGCCAGCGAACTTCCCTATCTGAAAAAACATGGAAATCACTCACCTGACCTGCTACAATCTGTACATGCCACTTGCGATGGCTAAAGATATGCTTGACAGTCTCAAAACAAACATCAAGCCAATCAACTTCTAAGTCATAGTCCTGCTGAAAACTCTCCTCTGGACTGGGACCAAAGTTCACACTTTCTTCCGCAACCTGATGAAAGAGGTCGAACTGCTCTTCTTGCGAAAAGTTATCAACTTCTATCAAAGGGAAATGCCAAAAACCTGCCAATAGCTTTTCGCTTTCATTTTTCTCAAGTAAAAATTGTCCCTGAGTATTTTTCACAACTAAGGCTTTTAGATAAATGGGAACTGGCTTTTTCTTTGGAGCCTTAATTGGATAACGGTCCATGGTTCCATTCTGATATGCCGCACTGAAGTCCTTAACCGGACTATCTTCTGGCCTAGGATTTACAGGAGCCTCAATATCAGACCCTAGATCCATTAAAGCTTGATTAAAGTCACCCGGACGTTCTGGATCAATCAAGATTTCCATCATTGCCTGAAAAATTTTGCGATTACTTGGAATCCCAATATCGTGGTTGACTTCAAATAGACGGGCCAACACCCGCATGACATTACCATCTACAGCTGGCTCAGTCAAGTTAAAAGCAATACTAGAAATGGCGCCTGCAGTGTAGGGACCAATTCCTTTCAAGCTGGAAATTCCTTCATAAGTGTTTGGAAATTGACCACCAAAGTCAGTCATAATCTGCTGGGCTGCAGCCTGCATATTACGAACTCGAGAATAATAACCCAATCCCTCCCAAGCCTTCAACAAACGTTCCTCAGGCGCAGTTGCCAAACTTTCAACTGTTGGAAACCAGTCCAAGAATCGTTCATAATAGGGAATAACTGTATCCACCCTAGTCTGCTGGAGCATAATTTCAGACACCCAGATATGATAAGGATTTTTACTCCTACGCCAGGGTAAATCTCTTTTGTTTTCATCATACCAAGTGAGAAGTTTCTTACGAAAAGAAACAATCTTCTCCTCCGGCCACATGACGATACCATATTCTTTCAAATCTAACATATCTCTAGTATAACACAGAAGATTCTAACTGTCCTTTTCCTAGTATTAGTACTCTTCGAAAATCAAATTCAAACCACGTCAACGTCGCCTTGCCGTACTCAAGT
>DXLD01000046.1:0-10303 GCA_019414935.1 Streptococcus sp. | reverse complement strand
AAATAGGCTCCATAATATCTATAGGGGATTTACCCACTACAAATATTATAGAGCCAAAAATTCTAGAAATTATAGTAGATTGAATCCGAAATAGTCCACCGAGTTTTCTAAAACATTGTTAGAAATTAGTTTGAATTCCGCAATTAATTTGTTCAGTTTTTATTTCATTTAACTATAATTTGACTTTCCTAATTTCTTTGTTCTTATCTTATTTCAATACACCATATCTTACTATTTCAGAACCCACATCTAGCATAACTAAAAAACAGATTCTTCCATCTATTACGGAAAAATCTGTCATTGATTTAATGATTTACAAAAACTCCAACCACGGCTTGCGAACCCTGTCCTTACTGGTTTCTCTATATTTTTTAGTTCTTATTTATGATGCTCTTTCAATAGTTCTTCAAACTCAGAGACAGTCATACCCAACTGTTGACTGGCAACTTCAGAAGGCAAAAGACCTTGACGGACTAGATTTAGTAGCATAGACAAACTTCCTTCAACTTTTCCACGCTCCAGTCCCTGTTCAATCCCTTCTGCCCTAGCAGTTTCCAAGGCATAATCATGAGCCAATAATGCCTGTTCTTCACGCATACGTAGTTGACTAAACATTTTCCTGTCCTCCTCGGACCAGCTCTTGTAGTCTAGCAGTTGGTCTGCCTGGCTGATGGCTCGCTCGGGTTGTTGGGTAAAGGGTTTATTCCCAAAAAACTCCAACCACGGTTTGCGAACGCTATCCTTGCTGGTTTCTCTGTATTTTTTTAGTTCTAAGAACGCCATCTTGACTAGATGGTTTTCCTGACTGTTGTTTGTAATTGTCAAAACCTCACCTGTCGTATCCTCTCGCATACTAAAACTGTGAAAGGCTAAATCATCCTGAAAGTAGTTGCTGTCCACAATTGCAATGGCGTAGACAGGAGCGATATGCTTGTAACTCTGGTGTGTATCACCTTCACGTTGACGAATTTTTTCAAGATTTTGATTGACCTGACTGCACAGATAAGCCCATAAACGATTAATGAAAAAATTCTGATGATGCACCTGAATCTCAATGATCACTTGGGTGCCATTGTCCAACTCTGCCAAGACGTCTATACTAGTGTAAAAATCCTGCGCTGAGTAAGGCAGGGAAGGCAAGACGTGAATATTGCTTCCCTCTAAAATAGTTACATTTTTAGCTGGTAAGTCCAGCATATCGCGAATAAATTGACAAGTGACTTCTGGATTGCTAAAGATTTTCTTAGCAACCAAGTCATTGGTTGGGCTGATGCCCGGATGACGTACAGTCATATTTCTTCTCCTTTCATTATAGCACATTTTTACCTCTAGGTTGACTAGATTTAATGCTTCTATCTATTTATTCGTAAAAAAGCGTAACTTCTCAAAGTAACTTCCCTCTCTCTCCCAAAATTGGAAGTCAGTTTTAGAAGTGACCCAATGAAAATCAAAGAGCAAACTAGGAAACTAGCCGCAGGTTGCTCAAAACACTGTTTTGAGGTTGCAGATAGAACTGACGAAGTCAGTAACATATATATACGACAAGGCGACGTTGACGTGGTTTGAAGAGATTTTCGAAGAGTATTACCCTTCTTTCTTGCATTGCTTTCTTAGATATGCTACAGTGGTCGTAGCGATTACAAAAAAAGGAGCATGCTATGAAAAATCCAGCTTTATTAGAAGAAATTAAGACCTATCTAGGAAGGGACGAGGTTCCAGAAGACTTTGATGCTTTTTGGGATGAGGAAGTGAAAAAAGTTTCCAATCTTCCAGCTTATCAGTTGGAGGAAAGGAATTTCCACATTCCTCAAGTAAAGTGCTATGAGTTAACGTTTGAAGGAAGTAATGAAGGCAAGGTTTATGCACGAGTCGTTCTTCCAAAGAGTGAGGAGAAGGTTCCGATAATCTTCCATTTCCATGGTTATATGGGACGTGGCTGGGACTGGGCCGACATGCTGGCCTATACAGTGTCTGGTTACGGTGTTGTCTCCATGGACGTTCGGGGCCAGTCAGGTTATTCGCAAGACGGTTTGCGTTCTCCTCTAGGAAATACGGTTAAGGGACATATTATCCGTGGGGCTGTGGAAGGTCGGGAGCATCTCTTTTATAAGGATGTTTATTTGGACATTTACCAGTTGGTTGAAATTATTGCTAGTCTGCCTCAGGTTGATGAGAAGCGTCTTTCTAGCTATGGTGCCTCACAAGGAGGGGCTCTAGCCTTGGTTGCGGCGGCGCTCAATCCTCAAATTGAGAAAACTGTTGCCATCTATCCTTTCTTGTCAGACTTCAGACGAGTGCTTGAGATTGGCAATACCAGTGAAGCTTATGACGAACTTTTTCGATATTTCAAGTTTCACGATCCCTTCCATGAAACTGAGGAAGACATCATGGCGACCCTTGCTTATATCGATGTGAAAAATCTTGCCCATCGTATCAAGGGTAAGGTTAAGATGATTACGGGCTTGGACGATGATGTTTGCTACCCTATTACCCAGTTTGCGATTTACAACCGCCTGACTTGCGACAAGGCCTATCGCATCATGCCTGAGTATGCCCACGAAGCCATGAATGTCTTTGTTAATGACCAAGTCTACAACTGGCTGTGTGGTAGTGAGATTCCTTTTAAGTATGTAAAATGATAAATGAGAGAGCCCAGTAGCTCTCTTTTTTGTAGTTTAATAAAAATGATTTAAAATAGATGACTCTCTGAAACTACTTTCAGAAACAGCTGTTCTATAAAATACTTTTGAAACTGAAATCTATTCTACCACAAAGTATTGAAAGCGCTTCACTGATAATATATAATAAACTCATAAGAACAAAGAAAAGGAGGAAAGAGGATGCCACAGATTACTAAAGAAGCCTTGATTGCACAAATCAAAGATGGAATCATCGTTTCTTGTCAGGCTCTTCCTCACGAACCGCTTTATACAGAAGCGGGAGGAGTCATTCCCTTGCTGGTCAAAGCGGCTGAGCAAGGTGGAGCAGTCGGTATCCGAGCAAATAGTGTTCGCGATATCAAGGAAATCAAGGAGGTTACCAACCTTCCAATCATTGGGATAATAAAACGAGATTATCCACCGCAAGAACCCTTTATCACTGCCACTATGAAAGAAGTTGATGAATTGGCAGAACTTGATATAGAGGTAATTGCTCTGGATTGTACTAAGCGTGAACGCTACGATGGTTTGGAGATTCAAGACTTTATTCGTCAGGTTAAGGAAAAATACCCTAACCAGCTCTTGATGGCTGATACAAGTACTTTCGAAGAAGGATTGGCAGCCGTTGAAGCAGGGATTGACTTTGTCGGAACAACTTTATCAGGATACACATCTTACAGTCCAAAAGTGGATGGTCCAGATTTTGAATTGATCAAAAAACTTTGTGATGCCGGCGTAGATGTTATTGCAGAAGGGAAAATTCATACACCAGAACAAGCCAAACAAATCCTTGGATATGGAGTGCGAGGCATCGTTGTAGGTGGCGCCATTACTAGACCAAAAGAGATTACAGAACGCTTTGTTGCTGGTCTTAAATAACACAATCTCAAAGCAGAGGAGAGTGGTGGATGCGTCGGATGAAATAAAAACGGATACAAATAAAAACTTACTCATTATCCAATATGGATACGCTTATCAATTAGGAGAATACAAATGAAATTTAGAAAACTAGCTTGTACAGTACTTGCGGGTGCTGCGATTCTTGGCCTTGCTGCATGTGGAAATTCTGGCGGAAGTAAAGATGCTGGAAAATCTGGTGGAGATAGCGGAAAAACAGAAATCACTTGGTGGGCATTCCCAGTCTTCACTCAAGAAAAAACTGGTGACGGTGTTGGAACATATGAAAAGTCAATCATCGAAGCCTTTGAAAAAGCAAATCCAGATGTAAAAGTGAAATTGGAAACCATCGACTTTAAGTCAGGTCCAGAAAAGATTACTACAGCTATCGAAGCAGGTACAGCTCCAGACGTACTTTTTGACGCACCAGGACGTATCATCCAATATGGTAAAAATGGTAAATTGGCTGACTTGAATGACCTCTTCACAGATGACTTTGTTAAAGATGTCAACAATGAAAACATCGTAAAAGCAAGTAAAGCTGGAGACAAAGCTTATATGTATCCAATCAGTTCAGCACCATTCTACATGGCCATGAACAAGAAAATGTTGGAAGATGCTGGAGTTGCGAACCTTGTAAAAGAAGGTTGGACAACTGATGATTTTGAAAAAGTTTTGAAAGCGCTTAAAGACAAAGGCTACACACCAGGTTCATTGTTCAGTTCTGGTCAAGGGGGAGACCAAGGAACACGTGCCTTCATCTCAAACCTTTACGGAGGTTCTGTAACAGATAAAGATGTAACAAAATATACAACTGATGATCCTAAATTTGTCAAAGGTCTTGAAAAAGCAGCTAGCTGGATCAAAGACGGTTTGTTGAACAATGGTTCACAATTTGACGGTGGAGCAGATATCCAAAACTTTGCCAACGGTCAAACATCTTACACAATCCTTTGGGCGCCAGCTCAAAACGGTATCCAAGCGAAACTCTTGGAAGCAAGTAAAGTAGAAGTGGTAGAAGTACCATTCCCATCAGATTCAGGTAAACCAGCTCTTGAATACCTTGTAAACGGATTTGCAGTATTCAACAACAAAGACGACAAGAAAGTTGCAGCATCTAAGAAATTCGTTCAATTCATCGCGGATGACAAAGAATGGGGTCCAAAAGACGTTGTTCGTACAGGTGCCTTCCCAGTTCGTACTTCATTTGGAAAACTTTATGAAGATAAACGTATGGAAACAATCAGTGGTTGGACTAAATACTACTCACCATACTACAATACAATTGATGGTTTTGCAGAAATGAGAACTCTATGGTTCCCAATGTTGCAATCAGTTTCAAATGGCGATCAAAAACCAGCGGATGCTTTAAAAGCCTTCACTGAAAAAGCTAACGAAACAATTAAAAAAGCTACAAAACAATAAGCACTGAATCAGATTGACTCCTCCCTTTTCCCTGTGCATAATCTATGTAAGAAAAGGGAGGATTTTATTTGAAATATCAGAAACTGTCACGAAATTAAAATGAAGTTCTTACATAAGCGAATCTTAAAAAATTTCATTTTGATTTTAAAACTGTTCAAGAAAATCCAAAATATTCTATTTGTGAAAGAGAGGTGCCGACTGTGAAAGTCAATAAAATTCGTATGCGGGAAACAGTGATTTCCTACGCTTTCTTAGCACCAGTATTATTCTTCTTTGTCATCTTTGTATTGGTTCCTATGATTATGGGATTCATTACAAGTTTCTTTAACTATTCAATGACTGAATTTGAGTTTGTGGGTTTGGACAACTACATTCGTATGTTTAAAGACCCTGTCTTTATGAAGTCTTTGATTAACACAGTTATTTTGGTTGTTGGATCTGTACCGATTGTTGTTCTCTTTTCGCTCTTTGTGGCGTCGCAAACCTACCATCAAAATGCTATTGCCAGATCTTTCTACCGTTTCGTCTTCTTCCTTCCTGTTGTAACAGGTAGTGTTGCCGTAACAGTTGTTTGGAAATGGATTTATGACCCATTATCAGGGATTCTAAACTTTGTCCTTAAGTCAAGCCATATCATCAGCCAGAATATTTCTTGGTTGGGAGATAAACACTGGGCATTACTGGCAATTATGATTATCCTCTTGACAACTTCAGTTGGTCAACCAATCATCCTCTACATAGCTGCTATGGGGAATATTGACAATTCACTGGTTGAAGCGGCTCGTGTAGACGGTGCAACTGAATTTCAAGTTTTCTGGAAGATTAAATGGCCAAGCCTTCTTCCAACAACTCTCTACATCGCAATCATCACAACAATTAACTCATTTCAAGTTTTCGCCTTGATTCAACTATTAACATCTGGTGGGCCAAACTACTCAACAAGTACCTTGATGTACTACCTTTACGAAAAAGCCTTCCAATTGACCGAATACGGGTATGCTAATACCATTGGTGTCTTCTTGGCAGTCATGATTGCTATTGTAAGCTTTGTTCAATTTAAGGCGCTCGGAAATGACGTAGAATATTAAAGAAAGGAGACAGCTATGCAATCTACACAAAAGAAACCTATAACAGCTTTCACTGTTATTTCAACTATTATCTTGCTCTTGTTGACCGTGCTGTTCATCTTTCCATTCTACTGGATTTTGACAGGGGCCTTCAAATCACAACCTGATACCATCGTTATTCCACCACAATGGTTCCCTAAAATGCCAACCATGGAAAACTTCCAACAACTCATGGTGCAAAACCCTGCTATGCAGTGGATGTGGAACTCTGTGTTTATCTCATTGGTAACCATGTTCTTAGTCTGTGCGACCTCATCTCTAGCAGGTTATGTATTGGCTAAAAAACGTTTCTATGGGCAACGTATTCTCTTTGCAATCTTTATTGCTGCTATGGCACTTCCAAAACAAGTTGTCCTTGTACCATTGGTACGTATCGTCAACTTCATGGGAATTCACGATACTCTCTGGGCAGTTATCTTGCCTTTGATTGGATGGCCATTCGGGGTCTTCCTCATGAAACAGTTCAGTGAGAATATTCCTACAGAGTTGCTTGAATCAGCTAAAATCGACGGTTGTGGTGAGATTCGTACCTTCTGGAGCGTAGCCTTCCCAATTGTGAAACCAGGATTTGCAGCCCTTGCAATCTTTACCTTCATCAATACATGGAACGACTACTTCATGCAGTTGGTAATGCTGACTTCACGTAATAATTTGACCATTTCACTCGGTGTTGCGACTATGCAGGCTGAAATGGCAACCAACTATGGTTTGATCATGGCAGGTGCAGCTCTTGCTGCTGTGCCAATCGTAACAGTCTTCCTAGTCTTCCAAAAATCCTTTACTCAAGGTATTACCATGGGAGCGGTCAAAGGTTAAGAAAAGTAAACTGGTGTGTCAAGATTGCGGAAGTGGTCTTGACATGCCATGGAAATATAGATGTTATAAGTGTCTACAAAATGTTGGGTATTTGCTTACCTTAGAGATTTTGTTAGACACTTATCAACTTAAGAATGATTTTAGTTAACTATCAGAAACGAAGGAAAGAGTATGATTTTTGACGATTTGAAAAACATCACCTTTTACAAAGGAATTCATCCCAATCTAGACAAGGCTATCGACTATCTCTATCAGCACCGTAAGGATTCTTTCGAATTAGGAAAGTATGAGATTGATGGGGACAAGGTCTTTCTAGTTGTTCAGGAAAATGTCCTCAATCAAGCTGAAAATGATCAATTTGAGCATCATCAGAACTATGCAGATTTGCATTTGCTGGTAGAAGGACATGAATATTCGAGTTACGGTTCACGTATCAAAGACGAGGCAGTAGCATTCGACGAAGCAAGTGACATTGGCTTTGTGCATTGTCATGAACACTACCCACTCTTGTTGGGTTATCACAATTTTGCGATTTTCTTCCCAGGAGAACCACACCAGCCAAATGGCTATGCAGGTATGGAAGAGAAGGTTCGCAAATATCTCTTTAAAATTTTGATTGATTAAAAACTCAGGAGGAGTAGACATGGCACAAAAAGGAGTAAGCCTTATCAAGGCAGCATTTGATACAGATAACTTTCTCATGCGTTTTAGTGAGAAGGTCTTGGATATCGTGACAGCCAATCTTCTTTTTGTTGTCTCTTGTTTGCCCATCGTGACGATTGGAGTGGCTAAAATTAGCCTTTACGAGACTATGTTTGAGATTAAGAAGAGTAGACGTGTGCCTGTCTTTAAAATCTATCTAAGAGCTTTCAAGCAAAATCTGAAACTAGGTCTTCAGTTAGGTCTGCTTGAGTTGGGTATCGTCTCATTAAGTATTTTAGACCTCTATCTTTTTTGGGGGCAGACAGCTATGCCTTTCCAAATGGTAAAAGCTATTTGTCTAGGTGTTCTTATCTTCCTCACTATCGTGATGTTGGCTAGCTACCCCATAGCTGCGCGCTATGATTTGACTTGGAAAGAAGTGCTACAAAAAGGACTTATCTTGGCAAGTTTTAACTTTCCTTGGTTCTTCCTCATGTTAGCTATTCTCTTTATCATTGTGATGGTTCTTTATCTGTCCGCCTTCAGTTTACTTTTAGGTGGCTCAGCCTTCCTGCTTTTTGGGTTTGGGCTCTTGGTCTTTCTCCAGACTGGATTGATGGAGAAAATTTTCGCAAAATACCAATAGGATGGCTTGTTTCTGAAACTACTTTCAAGCCATAAACATTTCAAAATTCATATCGAAACTAAAATCTAAGTGTACACAAGGTGTTGAAAGCGTTTTTTACAAGGTGTATACTAAACACGTAAAGAATAAATTCTGTTTCTAGCAGAAAAAAAGAAATCTTAGGAGAAAATCTATGTCAGATTTAAAAAAATACGAAGGTGTCATTCCAGCCTTCTACGCATGTTATGATGATCAAGGAGAAGTAAGTCCAGAGCGTACGCGTGCCTTGGTGGAATACTTCATTGATAAAGGTGTTCAAGGTCTTTATGTTAATGGTTCTTCTGGTGAATGTATCTACCAAAGCGTTGAAGACCGTAAATTAATCTTAGAAGAAGTCATGGCAGTTGCCAAAGGTAAGTTGACTATTATTGCTCACGTTGCTTGCAACAATACCAAAGATAGTATGGAACTTGCTCGTCATGCTGAAAGCTTAGGAGTAGATGCTATTGCAACGATTCCGCCGATTTATTTCCGCTTGCCAGAATACTCAGTTGCTAAATATTGGAACGATATCAGTTCTGCAGCTCCAAATACAGACTATGTGATTTATAACATTCCTCAATTGGCAGGGGTTGCTTTGACTCCAAGCCTTTACACTGAAATGTTGAAAAATCCTCGTGTTATCGGTGTTAAGAACTCTTCTATGCCAGTTCAAGATATCCAAACCTTTGTCAGTCTTGGGGGAGAAGACCACATTGTCTTTAACGGTCCAGATGAACAGTTCCTAGGTGGCCGTCTCATGGGTGCTAAAGCTGGTATCGGTGGTACTTATGGTGCTATGCCAGAACTCTTCTTGAAACTCAATCAGTTGATTGCGGACAAAGACTTAGAAACAGCGCGTGAGTTGCAATACGCTATCAATGCAATCATTGGCAAATTGACTGCTGCACATGGAAATATGTACGGTGTAATTAAGGAAGTCTTGAAGATCAATGAAGGATTGAATATTGGTTCTGTTCGTTCACCGTTGACACCAGTGACTGAAGAAGATCGTCCAGTTGTAGAAGCAGCTGCAGCCTTGATTCGTGAAACCAAGGAGCGCTTCCTCTAATCCATAAGGAGGTATTTATGACACACTACGTTGCAATTGATATCGGTGGAACAAATATCAAATATGGTTTGATTGACCAAGAAGGACAACTTGTTGAATCGCATGAAATGCCAACTGAGGCGCATAAGGGTGGACCTCATATCTTACAAAAAACCAAAGATATTGTAGCCAGCTATTTAGAAAAAGGCCCAGTAGCAGGAGTTGCTATTTCTTCTGCTGGGATGGTGGATCCTGATAAGGGGGAAATTTTCTATGCTGGCCCTCAGATTCCTAACTATGCTGAAACTCAGTTTAAAAAAGAAATTGAGAGTACCTTTGAAATCCCTTGCGAGATTGAAAATGACGTCAACTGTGCAGGTCTTGCTGAAGCGGTATCTGGTTCAGGCAAGGGAGCGAGTGTCACCCTTTGCTTGACCATTGGAACCGGTATCGGTGGTTGTTTGATTATGGATGGGAAAGTCTTCCATGGATTTAGCAATTCAGCCTGCGAAGTTGGTTATATGCATATGCAGGATGGAGCTTTCCAGGATCTCGCTTCTACCACAGCCTTGGTAGAATATGTGGCAGCAGCTCATGGTGATTCAGTTGAACAGTGGAATGGCCGACGCATCTTTAAGGAAGCCACTGAAGGCAACAAGATTTGTATGGCTGGTATTGACCGGATGGTAGATTACCTTGGGAAAGGTCTGGCTAATATTTGCTACGTTGCTAATCCAGAAGTGGTCATTCTCGGTGGCGGTATCATGGGACAAGAGGCTATCCTCAAACCCAAAATCCGTACAGCCTTGAAAGAAGCCTTGGTACCAAGCCTAGCTGAAAAAACACGATTAGAATTTGCCCATCACCAAAACACAGCAGGTATGTTGGGTGCTTATTATCATTTTAAAACAAAACAATCCTAGTTTGGTTCAACCAAACTAGGATTTTCTAATCAAATTCCCTTGATTTTCTTTATAATTGTGAGATAATAAATAAAATATATAAAGGAGTTATATAAAAT
>DXLD01000045.1:0-10334 GCA_019414935.1 Streptococcus sp. | reverse complement strand
AAAACTGGCGGAAAACAAGTTAAAGTTGAAGTTGGTCAAGCAGTCTACGTTGAAAAATTGAACGTTGAAGCTGGTCAAGAAGTTACATTTAACGAAGTTGTTCTTGTTGGTGGTGAAAACACTGTTGTCGGAACTCCACTTGTTTCAGGAGCTACTGTTGTTGGAACTGTTGAAAAACAAGGAAAACAAAAGAAAGTTGTTACTTACAAGTACAAACCTAAAAAAGGTAGCCACCGTAAACAAGGTCACCGTCAACCATATACAAAAGTTGTCATCAACGCAATCAACGCTTAATTTTAAGGAGAACACATGATACAAGCAGTCTTTGAGAGAGCCGAAGATGGCGAGCTGAGGAGTGCGGAAATTACTGGACACGCCGAGAGTGGCGAATACGGCTTAGATGTCGTGTGTGCATCGGTTTCTACGCTTGCCATTAACTTTATCAATTCCATTGAGAAATTTGCAGGCTATGAACCAATCCTAGAATTAAACGAAGATGAAGGTGGCTATCTGATGGTTGAAATTCCAAAAGATCTTCCTTCACACCAGAGAGAAATGACCCAGTTATTCTTTGAATCATTTTTCTTAGGTATGGCAAACTTATCGGAGAACTCTTCTGAGTTCGTCCAAACCAGAGTTATCACAGAAAACTAACACGGAGGAAAACATTATGTTAAAAATGACTCTTAACAACTTGCAACTTTTCGCCCACAAAAAAGGTGGAGGTTCTACATCAAACGGACGTGATTCACAAGCAAAACGTCTTGGAGCTAAAGCAGCTGACGGACAAACTGTAACAGGTGGATCAATCCTTTACCGTCAACGTGGTACACACATCTACCCAGGTGTAAACGTTGGACGTGGTGGAGACGATACTTTGTTCGCTAAAGTTGAAGGCGTAGTACGCTTTGAACGTAAAGGACGCGATAAAAAACAAGTTTCTGTTTACCCAATCGCTAAATAAAAAGGTCCAGTGAACCTTTTTATCCCGAGCCTTGAAATGTAAAGGCGAGGAAGCTAGAAGTAGCATTAAATAAGGCTTTCCGAGTTTTCGGAGAGCCTCTTTTTTTGTTTTGATACCCACGATTTTTTCGTTCTTAGTGTAGATGAATTTTATGAGTGACATTATTTTTCTTCGGTGGAAAACTTCTAAAATATGGTATAATGAAAAGATAAAGAAGTTGGGGGTAGAAGATGAACATTCAACAATTACGCTATGTTGTTGCCATTGCCAATAGTGGTACTTTCCGTGAAGCTGCTGAAAAGATGTATGTAAGCCAGCCGAGTCTGTCTATTTCTGTTCGTGATTTGGAAAAAGAATTGGGATTTAAGATTTTCCGTCGGACCAGCTCAGGGACTTTCTTGACACGTCGTGGTATGGAATTTTATGAAAAAGCGCAAGAATTGGTCAAGGGATTTGATATTTTTCAGAATCAGTATGCCAATCCTGAGGAAGAAAAAGATGAATTTTCCATTGCTAGCCAGCACTATGACTTCTTGCCACCAACCATTACGGCATTTTCAGAGCGCTATCCTGATTATAAGAACTTTCGTATTTTTGAATCGACTACTGTTCAAATCTTAGATGAAGTAGCGCAAGGTCACAGTGAGATTGGGATTATCTACCTCAACAATCAAAATAAAAAAGGGATTATGCAACGGGTTGAAAAGTTAGGCCTAGAGGTTATTGAACTAATTCCCTTCCATACCCATATTTATCTCCGCGAGGGGCATCCTTTGGCTCAGAAAGAGGAATTGGTCATGGAGGATTTAGCGGATTTACCAACGGTTCGCTTCACTCAAGAGAAAGACGAGTACCTTTATTATTCAGAGAACTTTGTTGATACCAGCGCTAGCTCGCAGATGTTCAATGTGACAGACCGTGCTACTTTGAATGGTATTTTGGAGCGGACGGATGCCTATGCGACAGGTTCTGGATTTTTAGATAGTGATAGTGTTAATGGCATCACAGTTATTCGTCTCAAGGATAACCTAGATAATCGTATGGTCTATGTTAAACGTGAGGAAGTGGAGCTTAGTCAGGCTGGAACTCTTTTCGTAGAAGTCATGCAAGAATATTTTGATCAGAAGAGGAAATCATGAAAAAAAGAGGAATAGTGGCAGTCGTTGTACTGCTTTTGATTGCGCTGGATCAGTTGGTCAAATCCTATATCGTATGGCAGATTCCACTGGGTGAAGTTCGCTCTTGGATTCCCAATCTCGTTAGCTTGACCTATCTGCAAAATCGAGGAGCAGCCTTCTCCATGTTACAAGACCAGCAGTGGTTATTTGCTATCATTACATTAGTCGTTATGGTAGGTGCCATTTGGTATCTACATAAACACATGGAGGACTCACTCTGGATGGTCTTGGGTTTGACTTTGATTATTGCGGGTGGTCTTGGAAACTTTATAGACAGGGTGAGTCAGGGATTTGTTGTGGATATGTTCCACCTTGACTTTATTAATTTTGCAATTTTCAATGTAGCAGATAGCTATCTGACAGTTGGAGTGATTATTTTATTGATTGCAATGCTAAAAGAGGAAACAAATGGAAATTAAAATTGAAACTGGTGGCCTGCGTTTGGATAAGGCTTTGTCGGATTTGACAGAATTATCACGTAGTCTCGCGAATGAACAAATTAAATCAGGCCAGGTCTTGGTCAATGGGCAAGTCAAGAAAGCTAAGTACACGGTCCAAGAGGGCGATGTGGTCACTTATCATGTGCCAGAACCTGAGGTCTTAGAGTATGTTGCTGAGAATCTTCCGCTAGACATCATCTACCAAGATGAGGATGTGGCCGTCGTTAACAAACCTCAGGGGATGGTGGTGCATCCGAGTGCCGGTCATACTAGCGGAACCTTGGTCAATGCCCTTATGTACCATATTAAGGATTTGTCAGGAATCAATGGGGTCCTCCGTCCAGGAATTGTTCACCGTATTGACAAGGACACGTCAGGTCTTCTCATGATTGCTAAAAATGATGAGGCCCACTTAGCACTTGCCCAAGAACTCAAGGATAAAAAGTCTCTCCGCAAATATTGGGCGATTGTTCATGGAAATCTACCCAATGATCGTGGTGTGATTGAAGCGCCGATTGGCCGGAGTGAAAAAGACCGTAAGAAACAGGCTGTGACTGCTAAAGGAAAGCCTGCAGTGACGCGTTTTCATGTCTTGGAACGCTTTGGTGATTACAGCTTAGTGGAGTTGCAGCTGGAAACAGGGCGTACTCACCAAATCCGTGTTCACATGGCTTATATTGGCCATCCAGTTGCTGGTGATGAAGTCTATGGTCCACGTAAGACTTTGAAAGGACATGGACAATTTCTCCATGCCAAGACTCTAGGCTTTACCCATCCGAGAACAGGTGAGACCATGGAATTTACAGCAGATATCCCAGAGATTTTTAAGGAAACATTGGAGAGATTGAGAAAGTAAGAATGAAAAAGAAATTAACTAGTTTAGCACTTGCAGGCGCTTTTTTAGCTTTGTCATGGTATGGAAATGTTCAAGCTCAAGAAAGTTCAGGAAATAAAATCCACTTTATCAATGTTCAAGAAGGTGGTAGTGATGCGATTATTCTTGAAAGCAATGGACATTTTGCCATGGTGGATACAGGAGAAGATTATGATTTCCCAGATGGAAGTGATTCTCGTTATCCATGGAGGAGAGGAATTGAAACGTCTTATAAGCATGTTCTGACAGACCGTGTCTTTCGTCGTTTGAAGGAATTGGGTGTCCAAAAACTTGATTTTATTTTGGTGACCCATACCCACAGTGATCATATTGGAAATGTTGATGAATTACTGTCTACCTATCCAGTTGACCGAGTTTATCTTAAAAAATATAGTGATAATCGTATTACTAATTCTGAACGTCTATGGGATAATCTGTATGGCTATGATAAGGTTTTACAGACTGCTGCAGAAAAAGGTGTTTCAGTTATTCAAAACATCACACAAGGAGATGCTCATTTTCAGTTTGGGGACATGGATATTCAGCTCTATAATTATGAAAATGAAATCGATTCATCAGGTGAATTAAAGAAAATTTGGGATGACAATTCTAATTCTTTGATTAGCGTGGTAAAAGTCAATGGCAAGAAAATTTACCTTGGGGGCGACTTAGATAATGTTCATGGAGCAGAAGACAAGTATGGTCCTCTCATTGGAAAAGTTGATTTGATGAAGTTTAATCATCACCATGATACCAACAAATCAAATACCAAGGATTTCATTAAAAATTTGAGTCCGAGTTTGATTGTTCAAACTTCGGATAGTCTACCTTGGAAAAATGGTGTTGATAGTGAGTATATTAATTGGCTCAAAGAACGAGGAATTGAGAGAATTAATGCAGCCAGCAAAGACTATGATGCGACAGTTTTTGATATTCGACAAGATGGGTTTGTCAATATTTCAACATCCTACAAGCCGATTCCAAGTTTTCAAGCTGGTTGGCATAAGAGTGCATATGGGAATTGGTGGTATCAAGCGCCTGATTCTACAGGAGAATATGCTGTCGGTTGGAATGAAATCGAAGGTGAATGGTATTACTTTAACCAAACGGGTATCTTGTTACAGAATCAATGGAAAAAATGGAACGATCGTTGGTTCTATCTGACAGACTCGGGTGCATCTGCTAAAAATTGGAAAAAAATAAATGGAAGCTGGTATTATTTCAATAAAGAAAATCAGATGGAGATTGGTTGGCTTAATACTGGCGGTCAGAACTATTATCTATCAAATGATGGGGACATGGTAACAGGATGGCGTAAGATTGATGGTCAATGGTATTACTTTGCCCAATCAGGGGAAATGAAAACAGGTTGGGTAAAAGATAAAGAAAACTGGTACTATATGGATTCTACTGGTATCATGAAGACAGGTGATATAGAAGTTGCTGGTCATCATTACTATCTAGAAGATTCAGGAGCTATGAAGCAAGGATGGCTTAAAAAGGCAAATGATTGGTACTTCTACAAGGCAGACGGTTCACGAGCTGTTGGTTGGATCAAGGACAAGGATAATTGGTACTTCTTGAAAGAAAATGGTCAATTACTTGTGAATGGTAAGACACCAGAAGGCTATACTGTTGATTTAAGTGGTGCCTGGTTAGTGGATGTTCCAGTCGAAAAATCTGCTACAATTAAAACTACAAGTCATTCAGAAATAAAAGAATCTAATGAAATAGTGAAAAAAGATCTTGAAAATAAAGAAACGAGTCAACACGAAAGTATTACAAGTTCTTCAACTAGTCAAGATTTGACTTCATCAACTTCACAAAGCTCTGAAACAAATGCAAACAAATCGGAATCAGAACAGTAGTAGAAAAGAAGGTTTTAGGAGCCCACTGAAAAAGTCATCAACTTGATGGCTTTTTTGTTATACTAGAGATGAGGTGAAATAATGCTTGATAATCAGTTAACTATGGATATCAGTCCTTATTCTAGTTTGTATAATATCGTTGTTCCTAAAACCCACTTTTTACGTCAGCTAACTGAACTCTGTGATTTTAGCTTTATTTATGATGAACTAGAAAAGAATTATCATCCCGATTTTGGGCGTAAAGCTTATTCTCCGATTATGATGTTCAAATATCTCTTGTTGAAAGATATTTATAAGTTATCAGATGTCGATGTGGTGGAACGTTCCTTGTCAGATATGGCCTTTAAATTTTTTCTTGGTCTAGCTCCGGAGGATTCTGTTATCGAACCATCCTCTCTGACAAAATTTAGAAAGCTAAGAATTAAAGATAACAATCTGCTTGATGTATTGATTCAGAAGTCTGTTCAAATTGCACTCGAACACAACTTGATTAAGAGTAAGATTCTCATTGTGGATGCCACTCACACCAAAGCTCATTATAATCATAAGAAACCCCAAGAAATTCTTAGGGAGCGTTCAAAAGCTTTACGTAAAACGATTTATCAACATTCAGAAGATATCAAAATAGAATTTCCAAAGAAACCTCAGGAAGATAACCTCGAAGCAGAGTTGACCTATACAGAGGAGTTAATGGCTGTGGTTGAAAAACACGAGGAACTCTTAACCCTACCAGCTGTTTCTCAAAAGTTCAATTACCTAAAAGAAGCTGTTGAGGACGACTTAGAACACTTGGAAGCATCTGTTAAGGAGGAGGCTAGGCTTGGACATAAGACAGCAGACACCTCTTTCTATGGATATAAAAGTCATATCGCTATGACGGATGAACGGATTATTACTGCTTGTGTGGTCACTTCTGGAGAACAAAGTGATGGGAAATATTTACCTGAGTTATATGCCAAAACAAAGGAAAATAGTCGGGATATCAAGACTATTATTGGTGATGCGGCTTATTCAGGAAAGGACAACATTCAACTAGCTCGCAAAGAAAAGATGCATTTGGTATCCAAACTGAACCCTTCTGTTTCAAAAGGTTACCGTAAAGAAGAGGATGCCTTTGAATTTAATAAAGACGCAGGGCTATTTGTCTGTCCAGAAGGACACATGGCTGTTCGCAAAGCAAGGACAGGGAAAAAATATCAAAATAAGAATCAAGTTGTCACTCATTACTTTGATATTGAGAAGTGCAAGAATTGCCTTTCCAAGGAAGGGTGTTATCAGGAGGGGGCAAAGTCTAAAACTTATTCAATAACCATTAAGAGTAACGACCATCTTTTCCAGAAGAAATTTCAAGAAACACCTTATTTTAAAGAAATGGCCAGACATCGCTATAAAATCGAAGCGAAGAATGCCGAACTAAAACAGAGACATGGCTTTGATGTCGCAAGGGCATCAGGTCTTTTCAACATGGAGTTACAGGCAGTCACAAGCATCTTCGTGGTCAATATGAAACGAATTATGACTTTAATAAACACAAAATAACCGAGGAATTCGCTCAAATTGATGAGAGATTCCTCGGTTTTCATTTTATTAAAAGTAAGAGGCTTACTTTTTCAGTGGTCTCGGTTTTAGGGCCTTCTTTTTCCTATCAACTCTTTTCTATTTCCTGCCATTCATGTTATAATGGATAAATATGAAGAATCGGAGTGAGACTATGAAATTCAAACGGATTGTCTTTAAGGTGGGGACTTCTTCTCTGACGAATGAGGATGGAAGTTTATCACGTAGTAAGGTAAAGGCTATTACCCAGCAGTTGGCTATGTTGCACGAGGCTGGTCATGAATTGATTTTGGTGTCGTCAGGTGCCATTGCTGCTGGTTTTGGAGCTTTAGGATTTAAAAAGCGTCCGACTAAGATTGCTGATAAACAGGCTTCAGCAGCGGTAGGACAAGGACTTTTGTTAGAAGAATACACGACCAATCTTCTTTTGCGCCAAATTGTTTCTGCCCAAATTTTGTTGACCCAGGATGACTTTGTGGATAAGCGCCGTTATAAGAATGCCCATCAGGCTTTGTCAGTTCTACTTAGCCGTGGCGCGATTCCTATCATCAATGAGAATGACAGTGTCGTTATTGATGAGCTCAAGGTTGGGGACAATGATACTTTAAGTGCTCAGGTAGCAGCCATGGTCCAAGCAGACCTTTTGGTCCTCTTGACAGATGTGGACGGTCTCTATACTGGAAATCCTAATTCAGATCCAAGAGCCAAACGCTTGGAGCGAATCGAGACCATCAATCGTGAGATTATTGATATGGCTGGTGGTGCTGGTTCTTCAAATGGAACTGGGGGCATGCTGACAAAAATCAAAGCTGCCACAATTGCGACGGAGTCGGGTGTGCCAGTCTATATCTGCTCATCCTTGAAGTCAGATGCTATGATTGAAGCAGCGGAGAGGACAAAGGATGGTTCCTACTTTGTTGCCCAAGAAAAGGGACTTCGTACCCAGAAACAATGGCTGGCTTTTTATGCTCAGAGCCAAGGTTCTATTTGGGTTGATAAAGGGGCTGCAGAAGCTCTCTCTCAACATGGCAAGAGTCTCCTCTTATCTGGTATCGTTGAAGCAGAAGGAGCCTTTTCTTACGGTGATATCGTGACAGTATTTGACAAGGAAAGTGGAAAATCACTTGGAAAAGGACGCGTGCAATTTGGAGCATCTGCTTTGGAGGATATGTTGCGTTCTCAAAAAGCCAAGGGTGTCTTGATTCACCGTGATGACTGGATTTCCATTACTCCTGAAATCCAACTACTCTTTACAGAATTTTAGAGGTAAACTATGGTAAGTACACAAGAACAATTTGAACAGGTACAGGCTGTTAAAAAATCGATCAACACAGCTAGTGAAGAGGTGAAAAACCAAGCCTTACTAGCCATGGCTGATTACTTATTAGCAGCTACTGAGGAAATTTTAGCGGCAAATGCCCTTGATATGGAATCTGCTAAGGGTAAAATCTCAGATGTGATGCTGGATCGTCTTTATTTGGATGCAAGTCGTATAGAAGCGATGGCAACTGGGATTCGTGAAGTGGTTGCTTTACCAGATCCAATCGGTGAAGTTTTAGAAACCAATCAGCTTGAAAATGGTTTGGTTATCACAAAGAAACGTGTAGCTATGGGTGTTATCGGTATTATCTATGAAAGTCGTCCAAATGTGACGTCTGACGCGGCTGCTCTGGCTATCAAGAGTGGGAATGCGGTTGTTCTTCGTAGTGGTAAGGATGCCTATCAAACAGCCCATGCTATTGTCACAGCCTTGAAGAAGGGCTTGGAGACGACTACCATTCATCCAGATGTGATTCAACTAGTGGAAGATACCAGCCGAGAAAGCAGCTATGCCATGATGAAGGCCAAGGGCTATCTAGACCTTCTCATTCCTCGTGGGGGATCTGGTTTGATCAATGCAGTGGTTGAAAATGCTATCGTACCAGTTATCGAGACAGGAACTGGGATTGTCCATGTTTATGTCGATAAGGATGCAGACGAAGACAAGGCTCTGTCTATCATCAACAATGCTAAAACCAGTCGTCCTTCTGTTTGTAATGCCATGGAGGTTCTGCTGGTTCATGAAGACAAGGCAGCAAGCTTCCTTCCTCGCTTGGAGCAAGTTCTAGTTGCAGAGCGTAAAGAAGCTGGGCTGGAACCAATTCAATTCCGACTTGATAGCAAAGCAAGCCAGTTTGTTTCTGGTCAAGCGGCTGAAGCTCAAGACTTTGACACCGAGTTTTTAGACTATGTATTAGCTGTTAAGGTTGTGAGCAGTTTAGAAGAAGCGGTTGCCCATATTGAAACCCACAGTACCCATCATTCGGATGCCATTGTGACGGAAAATGCTGAAGCAGCAGCATACTTTACAGATCAAGTGGACTCAGCAGCGGTTTATGTCAATGCTTCAACTCGTTTCACAGATGGTGGCCAATTTGGTCTGGGTTGTGAAATGGGGATTTCTACTCAGAAACTGCACGCGCGTGGTCCAATGGGCTTGAAAGAGTTGACCAGCTACAAGTATGTGGTTACTGGTGACGGACAGATAAGGGAGTAAGAGATGAAGATTGGATTTATCGGTTTGGGGAATATGGGTGCTAGTTTGGCCAAGTCTGTTTTGCAGGCTAAGACGGGTGATGACCTTCTCCTTGCCAATCGTAGTCAAGCTAAGGTGGATGCTTTCATTGCCAACTTCGGTGGTCAGGCTTCTAGCAATGAAGAAATTTTTGCTGAAGCAGATGTGATTTTTCTAGGAGTGAAGCCTGCTCAGTTTTCAGACTTGCTTTCTCAATATCAGAACATCCTTGAAAAAAGAGAAAGTCTTCTTTTGATTTCTATGGCTGCTGGATTGACTTTAGAAAAACTAGCAAGTCTTCTTCCAAGTCAACACCGAATTATTCGTATGATGCCAAATACCCCTGCTTCTATCGGGCAAGGAGTGATTAGTTATGCTTTGTCTCCTAATTGTGGGGCTGAGGACAGTGAACTCTTTTGTCAGCTTTTAGCCAAGGCTGGTCTTTTGGTTGAACTTGGAGAAGGTTTAATCGATGCAGCAACAGGTCTTGCAGGTTGTGGACCAGCCTTTGTCTATCTCTTTATTGAGGCCTTGGCAGATGCTGGTGTTCAGACGGGATTGCCACGAGAAATAGCACTGAAAATGGCAGCCCAAACTGTGGTAGGAGCTGGGCAATTGGTCTTTGAAAGCCAAGAGCATCCTGGGGTTTTGAAAGACCAAGTTTGTAGCCCAGGAGGTTCGACTATCGCTGGTGTAGCAAGCCTAGAAGCGCATGCTTTTCGAGGAACGGTCATGGATGCAGTTCATCAATCCTACAAACGAACACAAGAACTAGGTAAATAAGAGGTAGTTTTGTCTGCCTCTTTTATGGTGGTTGATACTCTTCGAAAATCTCTTCAAACTGCGTCAGCTTCCATCTGCAACCTCAAAACAGTGTTTTGAGCAACCTGCGGCTAGCT
>DXLD01000044.1:0-10341 GCA_019414935.1 Streptococcus sp. | reverse complement strand
TTATCCCCAAAAGCTATCTTCTTCAGCTTGATCTGAAGAGAAGAGCCAAACTTCTTTGATTTTCCCGTCTTCAATACGGAAGAGGTCAATCCCGTTCATATTGAGTTCAGTACCATCAGCCCGTGTTCCAAGAAAAGTAACATTAGCTGCGACAAAATCCTTATTATCAGAAACCCAATTTGTTATCACCTTAAAGGTTCCATTAGTTTTCTCAGCAAATGTAGCTAGGTGAGCTCCTAGTTGGTCCTTACCAACAACTGTACCAGATATACTATGAGTACCAGGTTGATGCCAGACAATATCGTCTGCCATCGTTTCAAAGACACCAGGAAAGTCACCAGCAATTAAAGCTTGGTTATAAGTATTGAAAATTTCTAAGTTTGTTGACATATCTATTCTCCATTTCTTTTTTATGATATAATTGTAACAGTTACAAACAAAAAAACAAGTAGACACTTTTTCGATAGCTAGTATCAAAAGTGGTACTATTATTGATACTAAAAGATAAATTTTTTTTAAAAAATAGAAAGAAGATATTTTATGACAAATAAAGTGAGTGAGTATGGTATTTGTCCATTTGCGACAACGCAGAGGGTTTTAACGGGGAAATGGGCACTGGTAATTATTTATCAGTTGAGTACGGGTACTAAACGATTTAAAGAATTGCAGAGATTATTGCCTGGGATTACTCAAACTATTTTGACCCGTCATCTCCGTCAATTAGAAAAGGATAAGATTGTTCAACGAAAGGTCTATGCCGAAGTTCCACCACGAGTTGAGTACAGCTTAACCGAAATGGGGCAGAAATTCAGAGTTGTTTTAGATGCTGTCGAGAAATGGGGTCTAGATTATATCAAGTTGCTAGAAATGTAGAGGTATTGACCATGTATCAAGAGTTACTTAGAAAAATAGCAGAAGAAAAACCAAGTTATCATCAGGAAGAAATCCAATGGTTGCTTGATCATTTGGGAGATCCTTCTCCAGAAATTCGCGATGACCTTGTTTTTACAAGCTTTGCTAGAGGGATTCAGGAAGAGCTATTTACACAGGAACAATTTCATTTCATTGCTGATGTGGTCTCAGCTGATGGAGGACTAGACAAAGAGATTGATAAGATAGGCCTGCCAACACTCGAACGTTCTTTTAGGGCGCTTATTTATGCAAATCTCTTGTCTGCGGATGCCAACCAGCAATCGGTTTTTTATCAGGGATTACAATCAGAAATTCGTAATGTCCTTTTAAATCAAGGATTGTATTATCTTTCAAAAGAAAAGGATACAACGGGTTTTTCAAGTCAGTATGGTTGGGTTCATGCTTTTGCACATGGAGCCGATTTACTGACAGAGGTGGTTTGTCATCCAAACTTTCCTAAAAACAGGGTTCATGAAGTATTTGAGATACTTGGCCAACTATTTAAAAGAATTTCGATTCGCTTTACAGATGATGAGGATTGGCGTTTAGCCAGAGTGATCTATGAACCTATTTTACAAGGGAAGTTGGAGCAAGAGCAAGTAGCTTCTTGGATAAAAACTGTTGACTTTCCGATAGAAGAAAGGGAAGATTTTTATAAATTTTCCAACTTTAAGTCCTGTCTGTTGGAAGTCTATGTCCAACTTGACCAGAGAAATAGTTTACAAGATGACTTGAAAGAAGCTATCCAGTCTTTTCAATACTAGGGATAAGCTAATATTATTTATTGAAAGAGTTTCTATTGTATCCTCCTAACTAATAATGAAAACTAATAAAAGAGGTTGAATCATTTTCCAACCTCTTTTTGTGTATTTTAATGGAATTGCATACCACCATCAACGATAATGGTTTGTCCTGTAATGTAGTTTGAATCTGGTCCTGCAAGGAAGCTGACGGCTGCAGCCACATCTTCTGGTTCAGATAGACGTTTTAGAGTAATATCTTTTGCAAATGTCTGCATACCCCATTCGTCATCTTTTCCTGCATTTTTACCAACTTCATGAGCGATGTCGTACATCATTGGTGTTTTCACAATACCCGGTGCGTAGGCGTTAACAGTGATTCCTGAGTCTGCTAAATCACGTGCTAATGTTTGCGTAATTCCTCGAACAGCAAATTTTGTTCCACCATAAACAGTTAGATTTGGATTGCCCACTACACCGGCTTGAGAGGTTGCGTTGATAATTTTACCTCCGTGGCCAAGTGCTTTAAATTGCGCTTGTGCAGCTTGTGAACCCCAAATGACACCACCAACGTTGATACCGAAAGTGCGTGTAAATTGTTCCTCAGTAATTGTATCAAGAGGAGTAGTTGGAGCAACACCAGCGTTATTTACGACAACATTCAAATCACCAAAATGGTCAACAACTTTTTGAAATGCTTGGGCAACTTCTGCCTGTTTCGAAACATCGGCCACGACAGCAAAGGCATTTTCAGCTGATAATTCGGCAACAGCTTTTTCAGCTGTTTCGGGATTGTAGTCTAAGACTCCTACCTTAAAGCCATCTTGAACCAATCGTTTTGCGATTGCAAAACCGATTCCTTGACCTGCACCTGTGACAATAGCAACTTTAGACATATGATTCCTCCTTGGTATCCACGATACCATTCAAACGTTCATAAAAGAACAGCAAAGTTGTAAAAATTAGTTCAAATTAGGGAATAAATAACTTATTAGAACTATATTGATAGTATATAACTTTAGAAAAAATGTTTCAAATAAACACTACCGTTTTTATAGAATTTTATCCCGAAAATTTCCAATCAATTTTCTTGAAACCCTTTCCCTCTTTTGATAGACTAGTATCTAGTTTTGAAAAAAGGAGAAAGAGAATGAAAAAATTTGTCGCTGAGTTAATCGGTACGTTCATGCTTGTGTTCATTGGGACAGGAGCTGTTGTTTTTGGAAATGGTCTTGATGGCCTTGGTCACCTTGGAATCGCCTTTGCCTTTGGTTTGGCAATCGTAGTTGCAGCCTACTCAATCGGAACTGTTTCAGGTGCTCACTTGAACCCAGCTGTTTCGATCGCTATGTTTGTAAACAAACGTTTGTCATCTTCAGAGCTTGTCAACTACATCCTTGGTCAGGTTGTTGGAGCTTTCCTTGCGTCAGCTGCGGTATTCTTCCTCTTGGCTAACTCAGGCATGTCAACTGCTAGTCTTGGTGAAAATGCCTTGGCAAACGGTGTCACTGTCTTTGGTGGTTTCTTATTTGAAGTCATCGCAACTTTCTTGTTTGTCTTGGTTATCATGACCGTGACTTCAGAAAGCAAGGGCAATGGAGCGATTGCTGGTTTGGTAATCGGTTTGTCCTTGATGGCCATGATCCTTGTGGGATTGAACATTACTGGACTTTCAGTAAACCCAGCTCGTAGCTTGGCACCAGCTGTCTTGGTAGGTGGCGCAGCTCTTCAACAAGTTTGGATTTTTATCCTTGCCCCAATCGTTGGTGGAGTTCTTGCAGCCCTTGTTGCAAAAAACTTCCTTGGAACTGAAGAATAATTAAAAATCAAAAAGCCTTGCTCCTCAACTTGAGGAACAGGGCTTTTTGTATGAGTTTAGCGATTGTCAATTTTCTCTGGATAGAGGTCGTGTTGGAAGAGGCGTTGCTCTGCCAAGCCTTCATACTTAGTTCCTGGCTTACCGTAGTTGTAGTAGGGGTCAATTGAGATGCCACCGCGCGGAGTGAATTTTCCCCAAACTTCTAAATAGCGAGGGTCTAGCAAGTTAACCAAGTCTTTCCCGATGGTGTTGATACAGTTTTCGTGGAAATCTCCGTGGTTTCGGTAGCTAAAGAGATAAAGCTTGAGAGATTTTGACTCGACACAGAGCTTGTCAGGAATGTAGGAAATATAAATGGTCGCAAAGTCTGGCTGAGCAGTGATCGGACAAAGTGAGGTGAATTCAGGGCAGTTGAATTTGATGAAATAGTCATTTTCCACATGACGATTGTCAAAGGATTCGAGGACTTCTGGTTGATATTCGAAAATGTAGTTGGTTTCTTTGTTGCCGAGGAGGCTGAGGTTTTTCATTTCTTCTTGTTGTGACATGATTTTTTCTTTCTAATCTTAAACACCACGTTGGTTGTCGTAGAGGAGGGTATGCAATTGAGGAAGGACGCGGACATTGCCCCAGCTATCGTCAGTAGCGACGCGTTCCCAGAGTTCTTTGAGGCGGTCCAGTTGGTCTTGGACAATATTGCCTGTAGCCTTGGGCTCAGGGTTTCCAGCCGATAAGAAAAGGACATCTGGTTGGTAGCGCTCTTGAATCCCTTTGGCAAAGGCCAAATCGGTATCGTCAAAGACAGGGATTTTAAAGGTGACCTTATCTGGATCAAGTTGGGAAACGATAAAGTCCAAGGTCTCAAAGTTGACTTCCATCTTGGATGAAGGAGGTTTGGGACTCAGAGTGACCTGGTCGATGTCTTTTAACCAATTTTGCCAGCGGGAGCCTTGGGTCTCAACAGCCAGAGTGACACCGCGTTCCTTGAGTTTGGTGACCAATTCAGCCATGTTGGCTGCTAGGATAGCAGGATTTCCCCCAGATAGGGTGACGTAGTCGTAGCTTCCTAGTTTATCTAAGGCAGCAATGACCTCGTCAGCAGTCATACGAGTTGGTTTTTCAGAGCCATCCCATGTAAAAGCAGAGTCGCACCAGTCGCAGTGGTAGTCGCAACCAGCAGTGCGGACAAACATGGTTTTCTGCCCGATTGCACGGCCCTCGCCTTGAAAGGTTGGGCCAAAAATTTCCAAAACTGGTAGTTTGAGGACACGTTCCCTAGGCATCTAACCACTCCCGTCTAAACTCTGCAAAGGCAGTCGGAGTCTCATAGAGGCGAACGTATTCCAAACGGAGACCACGTTCATCTGGCAACTCTTGATTCATGGTTTGGAAAATCCAGTAAACCATATTTTCAGCGGTTGTATTCATATAGGGCAGGGTTTCATTGAGATAGCGATGATCTAAGTGGGGCTCTAAGTAGTTCTTGTAGATAGCTTTGATATCTCCGAAATCGTGGGTCATGCCACGTTCATCTAAAAATCCACTGACAGCAATCTGCAAATGATAGGTGTGACCATGCAGGGATTTGCATTTTCCCTCATAGTGAAAGAGGTGGTGGGCAGCGTCAAAGGTAAATTCTTTTGATACCAAGGTTCTGTGAGGATTGTAGACAAGAGACTCGCCAGTTTCTTGTTTGATTTCTTTGGGTGCAAAAAACATTAGGCCTCTCCTTTCTGTGACAGATAAACATCTAGACCATGTTGACGTAGATGGCAGGCTGGACAATCTCCACAGCCACTTCCGATAATCCCGTTGTAGCAGGTCAAGGTCTTTTCACGAACATAGTCAAAGGCACCGAGTTGATCAGCCAACTCCCAAGTTTCAGCCTTGTCCAGCCACATAAGAGGTGTTTGGATAACAAAGTCGTAATCCATGGCAAGGTTGAGGGTTACATTAAGGGATTTGACAAAGACATCTCGACAATCGGGGTAGCCTGAGAAGTCTGTCTCGCAGACACCTGTCACGATATCTTTAATGCCTCGTTGCTTAGCAAGGACTGCCGCAAAGGATAGAAAGAGGTGGTTACGACCATCAACGAAGGTATTGGGAACCTCTCCCTCTTTTTGCTCAATCTCTAGATCAGAAGTCAAGGCATTTTCAGTGATTTGTCCCAGCAGAGACATATCTAGGATGTGATGACGAACACCTTGTTCCTTAGCGATTTCTCTAGCAACTTGAATTTCAAGATGGTGGCGTTGGCCGTAGGAAAAAGTGACGGCTTCGACCGTTTCATAGTGTTCTTTAGCCCAAAAGAGGCAGGTTGTAGAATCTTGACCGCCACTAAAGACGACCAAGGCTGATTGACGTTTCATAGTACTCCTTCCAAAATGGGAAATGTTCAGAGCACGCAAAAAGCTCCCATGAGGGAGCTAAAAAATACCAAGTAGAGGTTTTTTTTAGCGATGGCATGTCCCAAACATCGTAATATTCTACCTACAGTCTAGCATATTTTTTGAAAAATGGCAAAGGGCAAGAAAAAAGAGACCAAAGAAAGTACTTGGTCTCTCGTTTGATTAGCTCAATTCAGCAACGATGGCCTTGATTTGTTCTGCAGTATGAACACCTGCAACTTGTTTCACTACTTGGCCGTCTTTTTTGAAGAGAAGAGTTGGGATAGACATGATTCCAAAAGCACGAGCTGTATTTGGATTTTCATCAACGTCCATTTTAACGATTTTCAAGACATCTTCTGAAAGTTCTTCAGACAATTTATCCAAGATTGGACCTTGCATACGACATGGACCACACCAAGTTGCCCAGAAGTCTACCAAGACCAAACCGTCTTTAGTTTCTTGTTCGAATGTTGCATCTGTAATTGCTTTTGCCATTGTATTTCTCCTTTTTTAGTTATATTGGCTTAAATCTTGTTTCTTGAGATAGAAGAAGATATCTCCATAAGTCCCATGGTAGTCCAAATCATGACCGTTGTAAGTTAATTTTTGGACAGGGTAGTAGTCTGCGACGCCGATAAGACAAGCTTGTTGTGAACGATCAAAGTCTTCATAAGATTCGAAAGTTACAGTTCTTTCGTTCTTGCTGGCATCTAGATAGGTAATTTCAATCATTTTAAAAACTCCTTTGTTTAATGATGACTTTATTTTACTCCTTGTAAAAGAGAATGTCAAGAAAAATGATTGCGCACGCAACTTTTTTAAAAAATCATCTTAAATTAAGAAATCCAAACCAGTTTCCAAGCTTGCTTCGACAGCCTTTTGTAGAAAGGCCAGTGTTTTTTGCCCATCACTTGTCAGGCAGATAAAGCTAGAGCGCCTATCTTGATCACAACACCTGCGACTAAGCAGACCGCAATTTTTAGCTTCCAAGCGAGCTATCATCCGAGAAACGGCGCTTGGGCTCAGATGAAGCTTATCTGGCAGGTCAATCTGGCGTAGAGATTTTTCTTGAGCCAAGTCCAGATAGTAGAGCAGGTAAAACTCTTTCAAGGTTAGACTTTGCTCGCTCTGCTGGGCAATAGTCTCTTCCAAGAGACTTTCAATTTCTTTCTGACGCCGATTGAAGTCAAACCATTTTTCCAAATAGGTCATAGTATCTCCTTTCTTTTTAGAGTTGTAAATAGAAGAAAGTCCATTCACGGACAGTCTCTGCATCACAAGATGATTGCGCATGCAATAATTATACTACTTTTCAAAAGAGCTGGCAAGAAGGACGCTGGCATCTCTTATCCTAAATCATACCTGTTTTCACAAGTCAAGAATTGTCTGTATCCACTTTCATCTCTAATTTTCATCATCTCTTGTGCATTTCCTTGAAATTTTCTGAAAAAAGAGTAAACTGGTATGCAAGAAGTCTATTTCGTGGAGTTTAGGATGAAATTATATGTTCAATTAATGATTCTCTTTGTGATTTCTCTAATCGGAGAGGGGATTTCCAGTTTCTTTCATTTGCCCATACCCGGCAGTATTATCGGTTTGATTATTCTTTTTCTAGCCCTACAATTCAAGTGGCTGAGAACCAGGCATGTCAACATGGTGGGGAATTTCTTACTGGCCAATATGACCATTCTCTTTTTGCCACCAGCAGTGGGAATCATGGAGAAGTTTGATGTGATTGCTCCCTATCTTTTGCCAATTGTTTTGATTATCTTTTTTGCAGCAGTCATCAATATTATCCTCATTGCTTTGGTGGTTCAGTTTATCAAACGACGGTTTGAGGGAGATTATGAGAAAGGAGATGCCAAATGAGTGAATTTGTTTCCAATCCCCTGTTTGGGCTAGCCCTGTCTATCCTAGCTTATCTAGTAGGAATGCTGATTTACAGACGTTTTCCCCATCCATTGACAACGCCCTTGCTTTTGTCAGCTGTTTTCATTATTATCATTCTAAAGGTGACGGGTATTTCTTACCAAGATTACTACCAAGGTGGGGTTTATCTGAACAACTTGATTGTCCCATCGACCGTGGCTCTAGGGATTCCACTTTATAAGAGTTTTCATCTGATGAAGCACCATGCTCGGAGTATTCTCTTTGGTAGTTTGCTAGCAGTAGTTGTCAATACCTCTTTCACAGCCCTTGTGGCGAAAATATTTGGCATGGACTTTTTCCTAGCTATTTCTCTCTTTCCCAAGTCAGTGACAACCGCTATGGCAGTGGGAATCACAGAAAAATTGCAAGGTTTGACGACTGTGACCTTGGTGGTTGTAGTGGCGACTGGGATTTTAACCAGTGTCATTGGTCCAACCCTTTTGAAGTGGTTGAAAATTGACGATCCAGTAGCTGTTGGTCTTTCCCTTGGAGGAACAGGTCACGCAGTTGGAACAGGTACTGCCTTCCGATACGGCTCTGTGGCAGGAGCAATGGGTGGCTTGGCTATCGGTGTTACCGGTATTCTCTATGTCTTTGTCAGCCCTATTGTAGCCAGCTTGATATTGAGTTAAAAAGAGGTTGGGCAAAAACTCGATTTCAGTAGAAAATGTAGTAAATCTTCCCACAATAAAACGCATAGTATCAAGGTTTCAACACTTGATATTATGCGTTTTTTGATTTTAAAGACTTTTTGCCCGATCTCTTTTTAAAATCGTATGTTATAGAGCATTACTTTTCTCTGCTTAAATGAATGACTTGGTCGTAGTGTTTTAAGTCCTCTTCTGTGTAGTGGTGAATGACTTCAATGACTGTTTGAGGTAGGGAGAAGAGCAAGTCGCTAATTTTTCTGCTATTTTCCGAGTCAAGATTGGCCTTAATCTCATCTGCTAAGATAAGTTGGCTATCATGGTAGAGGGCGCGAGCGATTTCTAGGCGTTGTTTCTCGCCACCAGATAGACTATCATTGCTGAGCGTTCGATTTTTCAAATGTTCTAATCCTGTTTTTTTGAGGATATGATTTAAAGTCTCTGGATTTTTATCCAGTCCTAGAAGGATATTGTCTTCCAGAGAGAGCGTGTCAAAGTAATGTCTATCTTGGAGGATATAGGAACTAAAGCTTGTGATTTCTTGACGTGACAGGTTCTGGCCAGCAAAGCTAATCTGTCCACTTGTCGGTGTCTCTTCTCCATGAACGATATTGAGCAGAGTCGTCTTACCAGAGCCACTTTCCCCGATAATGGCGATTTTTTCTCCTTGCTTGATGTGCACGGAAATCGGAGACAGGAGGATATTCCCATCTTTTGCTAGGGAGATGGTGTCAAGTTGGATAGGAAAAATGTTTTCTATGCTTCTAGGCGAGATGGAGTCAGACTGACTCAAAAGTTTTTGGTATTTGTTGAGAAGAGTTCGAGTCGCTTTTCGGGTGTTGGTAAAGTAGGCCAACTCTTGGAATTGATAGCCGATATTATGGGAAACCAGATAGATGGCCACAAAACTCGCCGCATCTAAATAATTATAGTAGGTCATAAAGCCACCGATGACGATTGGTGTGACAGAACAAAAGGCATCGATGCTATTGATCAAGAGACTGTTTAAGGTTCGCTGTTTTTCATAGTTAATTTCGGTATCTAGACTGGTTTGTAATTGCTTTTGATAGCGAGCAAAAAAGTAGTCTTGCCCCTGATAATGGCGAATTTGTTGGCTACCACCAATAAAATTTGTCAAGCTTGCTAAGTAGCTCTGGTTAACAGTGGACCTCTTTTCAGAAAGTGAATCCAAGCGCTTGGATCCGATAGCACTGCAGAGGACAGGAAAGGAGTAGAAGAGGATGAAAATCAAGCCCAGGTAAAAATTGGTCCATAGGGCATAGAGAATGGACACAGTGGTAAAACCCAGAGAAGAAATGATGATAACCGTTGGCTCGATATAGCTTTCTTCTAGTTGCTTGACGTCGTTTTCTAGGTCAGACAAAATATCCTTTTCATCAATATCATAACTGTTTAAAAATCGCTTGAAAATAGCACTCTTGATTCCATACTTGAAATCAGTAATCAAACGGGCGTAGTAATAGCGTTTCCCAGCCAAACCTAGTAAGAGGATGAGGTTTCCAAGGATTCCCAAAATCAAAACTTTCCAAAGAAGGCCTAGTTCTTGATTGGTAAAACTGGCAACAATATTTTGAACAAGGGCTGGCGTGATAATCGCTTCCAGCCAGGTAACGGCAATAGAAAAGAAGTAAAGTACGAGGTGTTTTTTAGTAACAAATCTTTTCAGCATAAAGAGTTGACCTCCTTATCGATATACATGTAATCCGTTTTAAAGATATTATACTCCTTTTTATCAAATACTTCATTTGTTACTCTAAAAGTTTTTAAAGTTGGGATATGAAACAGATTGAATCTACAATAGTATACTACGGTTGCTAAAACATTTCTAGAAATTAATTAGCCCCTAATATATTTGTGCATATTTTGTTTCAATCTACTAT
>DXLD01000043.1:8095-10839 GCA_019414935.1 Streptococcus sp. | reverse complement strand
CTGATTATCAGATGTCTGCCTTTGCTATGGCTGTTTATTTCAAAGGAATGACGACCCGAGAAATATCTGATTTGACCATGAAAATGGTCAAGACAGGGCAAGAGTTTGATTTATCTGCTATTGATGGGGTTAAGGTTGACAAGCATTCCACAGGTGGTGTTGGTGATAAGGTGACCTTGATTTTAGCTCCTCTTGTTGCTAGTTTTGGTGTACCTGTGGCAAAAATGAGTGGTCGTGGTCTCGGCCATACTGGCGGTACAATCGATAAATTGGAGTCCATTAAGGGCTATCAAGTGGAGCGCAGTCAAGAGGATTTCATTGCACAAGTGCAGGATATTAGTGTATCTGTTATTGGGCAGTCAAACCAGTTGGTTAAAGCGGACAAGCTTCTCTACGCCCTCCGTGATGTGACCGCAACTGTCGACACGATTCCTTTGATTGCGAGTTCTGTCATGAGCAAGAAAATTGCGGCAGGAGCGGATGCTATTTTGCTAGACGTGACTGTCGGTGAGGGTGCCTTCATGAAGACGGTTGATGAGGCGCGTGAATTGGCTCAAACCATGGTGGAACTTGGTAAGGCGGTTGGTCGGAAGACGGTAGCAGTGATTACGGATATGAGTCAACCTTTGGGACAAGCGATTGGAAATCGTCTGGAGATCCTTGAAGCACTGGATATTTTACAAGGTCAAGGACGTCAGGATATTACCCACTTCATCTGTGAATTGGCTCAAATTATGCTTAGTTTGGCAAATGTAAACAAGACAGTTGAAGAAGTTCGCCAACATCTTGAGAATGGTAAGGCACTGACTAAGTTTGAGGAAATGGTCCGAGCCCAAGGTGGAGACTTGGAAGACCTCTATCGTCCTGTAAATGTAGCCCATGTGGTGGAAATCCCTGCTCAGGAAACGGGTGTCATTTCAGCTCTTCCAGCTATGGAATTTGGGCTTTATGCTATGAGACTGGGGGCAGGCCGTGCAGTCAAGTCTGATGCCTTGGACTATGAAACAGGAATTGTTTTTGAAAAGAAAGTTGGAGATTCCGTTCAAAAGGGAGAAATTGTTGCAAAAGTATACACAAATGGAAAAATTTCTCCTCAGCTAGTTACAGATTTTCAAAAATATGTTAAAATAAATGACAGGGTGCAAAGTTTACGAGAAATTATAGAAATCATCTCATAAACCGCAGGAGAATCCGAATATGAAATTAAATAAATATATCGATCATACGCTTTTAAAACAGGATGCAACAAAAAATCAGATTGATTGTTTGTTGTCTGAGGCTAGAGAGTATGATTTTGCCAGTGTTTGCGTTAATCCGACCTGGGTAGAACATGCCAAAAAAGGGCTTGAAGGCACAGATGTCAAGGTCTGCACAGTAGTAGGTTTCCCCTTGGGAGCAACAACTTCAGCTGTGAAAGCTTTTGAAACAAAAGAAGCTATCCAAAATGGTGCAGATGAGATTGATATGGTGATTAATGTTGGAGCTCTCAAATCAGGTAATCTTGATTTGGTTGAGTTAGATATTCGCGCAGTAGTGGAAGCAAGTGGTGACAAGTTAGTGAAAGTCATTATTGAAGCTTGCCTTCTGACAGATCAAGAAAAAGTTGTGGCTTGTCAATTATCCCAAAAAGCGGGAGCTGATTTTGTGAAAACATCTACTGGCTTTTCAACTGGTGGCGCTACAGTAGCAGATGTTAGATTAATGCGTGAAACAGTTGGACCTGATATGGGAGTCAAGGCTGCTGGCGGAGCCCGTTCTTATGCAGATGCTCTTGCCTTTGTGGAAGCAGGTGCGACCCGTATCGGAACGTCAGCTGGGGTAGCAATTCTAAAAGGAGAATTGGCAGATGGCGACTACTGAGTTGATTGAACTAGCAATTGAAACCAGCAAGAAAGCCTATGTACCCTATTCCCACTTTCCGGTCAGTGCTGTTCTAGTCGCAAAAGATGATAGTATTTATACAGGTGTCAATATCGAGAATGCTAGTTATTCTTTGACCAACTGTGGAGAACGTACAGCGATTTTTAAAGCAGTTTCCGAAGGACAAAGAGAGTTTTCAGAATTGATTGTCTATGGACAGACTGAAAAACCAATCTCACCATGTGGTGCTTGTCGCCAAGTGATGGCTGAATTTTTTGAACAAGATCTAAAAGTAACCTTAGTCGCAAAAGATAAATCGACGGTCGAGATGACGGTCGGGGAGTTACTTCCATACTCTTTTACAGACTTAAACTAGTCTGGGTCGCTCTTTGAGTGACACGGTCCTTGTGGCCAATCAATCCATACTTGCAACATCGTTGCACATCTTATTTAGGAGGTTCAGTAATGAACAAGAAACAATGGCTAGGCCTTGGTCTAGTTGCAGTGGCAGCAGTTGGACTTGCTGCATGTGGTAACCGCTCTTCTCGTAACGCAGCTTCATCTTCTGATGTGAAGACAAAGGCAGCTATCGTCACTGATACTGGTGGTGTTGATGATAAATCATTCAACCAATCAGCTTGGGAAGGTTTGCAAGACTGGGGTAAAGAACACAATCTTTCAAAAGATAAAGGTTTCACTTACTTCCAATCAACAAGTGAAGCTGACTATGCTAACAACTTGCAACAAGCGGCTGGAAGTTACAACCTAATCTTCGGTGTTGGTTTTGCCCTTCACAATGCGGTTGAAGAAGCAGCAAAAGACCACTCTGACTTGAACTATGTCTTGATTGATGATGTGATTAAAGATCAAAAGAATGTTGCTAG
>DXLD01000043.1:0-7995 GCA_019414935.1 Streptococcus sp. | reverse complement strand
GCACAATACGCAGCTGGTGCAGACGTTGTTTACCAAGCAGCAGGTGGAACAGGTGCTGGTGTCTTTGCAGAAGCAAAATCACTCAACGAAAGCCGTCCTGAAAATGAAAAAGTTTGGGTTATCGGTGTTGACCGTGACCAAGAAGCAGAAGGTAAATACACTTCTAAAGATGGTAAAGAATCAAACTTCGTTCTTGTATCTACTTTGAAACAAGTTGGTACAACTGTAAAAGATATTGCTAACAAAGCAGAAAAAGGTGAATTCCCTGGCGGTCAAGTGATCGTTTACTCATTGAAAGATAAAGGGGTTGACTTGGCAGTAACAAACCTTTCAGAAGAAGGTAAAAAAGCTGTCGAAGATGCTAAAGCTAAAATCCTTGATGGAAGCGTAAAAGTTCCTGAAAAATAATGGATGGAAGTCATTTCTTAGGAAGCGGCCCTCGGCCGCTTTTTTAAGAGTTGAGACAAAGTCATTTTGTCTCAGTAAAGCTTGCTACTAGGCAAACTAGCAAGTTTTATTGAAATAAAATAAGACTCTGAAAGGAAGAGCACATGGCACACGAAAATGTCATTGAGATGCGTGATATTACCAAGGTGTTTGGTGAATTTGTTGCCAACGACAAAATCAACCTGCACCTACGAAAAGGTGAAATTCATGCACTTTTAGGAGAAAATGGGGCTGGAAAGTCCACACTCATGAACATGTTAGCAGGTCTTCTTGAACCAACCAGTGGTGAAATTGTGGTCAACGGTCAAGTTGTCAACCTCGATTCACCATCTAAAGCGGCTAGCTTGGGAATTGGAATGGTTCACCAGCATTTTATGTTGGTAGAAGCCTTCACAGTGGCTGAAAACATCATTTTAGGTAGTGAATTGACTAAAAATGGTGTGCTAGATATCGCTGGAGCTAGCAAAGAAATCAAAGCTCTTTCTGAACGTTATGGCTTAGCGGTTGACCCTTCTGCCAAGGTAGCAGATATCTCAGTTGGAGCCCAACAACGTGTAGAAATTTTAAAAACCCTTTATCGGGGGGCTGATATCCTTATCTTTGACGAACCAACGGCCGTTTTGACTCCATCAGAAATTGATGAGTTGATGGCTATTATGAAAAATCTTGTCAAAGAAGGAAAATCAATTATCTTGATTACCCATAAGTTGGATGAGATTCGCGCAGTTTCTGACCGAGTTACAGTTATCCGTCGTGGGAAATCAATTGAAACCGTCGAAATTGCAGGGGCTACCAATGCTGATTTAGCAGAAATGATGGTGGGTCGTTCTGTTTCCTTTAAAACAGAGAAACAAGCCTCTCAACCAAAAGAAGTGGTCTTGTCTATTAAAGACTTGGTGGTCAATGAAAACCGCGGTGTCCCAGCTGTGAAAAATCTGTCCTTGGATGTTCGTGCTGGAGAGATTGTTGGTATTGCGGGTATTGATGGAAATGGTCAGTCTGAACTGATTCAAGCCATCACAGGCCTTCGCAAGGTTGAATCTGGTAGCATTGAGCTAAAAGGAGATTCAATTGTGGGCTTACACCCACGACAAATTACAGAACTAAGTGTTGGGCACGTTCCAGAAGACCGTCACCGTGATGGCTTGATTTTGGAAATGATGATTTCTGAAAATATTGCCCTTCAAACCTACTACAAAGAACCACATAGTAAAAATGGAATTTTGAACTATTCAAATATTACTTCTTATGCTAAAAAGCTAATGGAAGAGTTTGATGTTCGTGCTGCCAGCGAATTTGTTCCTGCAGCTGCACTCTCAGGAGGAAATCAACAAAAAGCAATTATTGCTCGTGAAATTGATCGAGATCCTGATCTCCTTATCGTCAGCCAACCAACTCGTGGGTTGGATGTCGGTGCCATTGAATATATCCACAAGCGCTTGATTGAAGAGCGTGATAATGGTAAGGCTGTCCTTGTTGTCAGCTTTGAATTGGATGAGATTTTAAACGTCTCAGACCGTATTGCTGTTATCCATGATGGTAAGATTCAAGGTATTGTATCACCAGAAACAACCAATAAGCAAGAACTTGGTGTCTTGATGGCTGGTGGAAACTTGGGAAAGGAGAAGAGTGATGTCTAAAAAATTACAACAAATTTCGGTTCCCTTGATTTCTGTCTTCCTAGGAATTTTGCTCGGAGCCATTGTCATGTGGATCTTCGGTTATGATGCTATTTGGGGCTACGAAGAATTGTTCTATACAGCCTTTGGTAGCCTGCGTGGGATTGGAGAAATCTTCCGTGCTATGGGGCCTTTGGTCTTGATTGGTCTTGGTTTTGCTGTTGCCAGTCGTGCAGGTTTCTTTAACGTCGGGCTTCCTGGTCAGGCTTTGGCTGGTTGGATTCTCAGTGGTTGGTTTGCCTTGTCACATCCAGATATGCCACGCCCCTTGATGATTTTAGCAACCATCGTGATTGCCCTTATTGCTGGTGGGATTGTCGGAGCGATTCCGGGTATTCTTAGAGCCTATCTGGGGACGTCAGAGGTTATCGTAACCATCATGATGAACTACATTGTCTTGTATGTAGGAAATGCCTTTATCCATGCCTTCCCTAAAGATTTCATGCAAAGTACAGATTCGACGATTCGCGTTGGGGCTAATGCAACCTATCAGACACCTTGGTTGTCTGAATTGACTGGTAATTCACGGATGAATATTGGTATTTTCTTTGCCATCATTGCAGTTGCAGTTATTTGGTTCATGCTCAAGAAAACAACTCTTGGTTTTGAAATTCGTGCAGTTGGTCTTAATCCTCATGCATCAGAATACGCTGGTATTTCTGCAAAAAGAACGATCATCCTCTCAATGATTATTTCAGGTGCCTTGGCAGGTCTTGGTGGAGCTGTTGAAGGTCTGGGAACCTTCCAGAACGTTTATGTTCAAGGGGCGTCATTAGCTGTCGGATTTAACGGAATGGCGGTTAGTCTGCTTGCGGCCAACTCACCAATTGGTATTCTCTTTGCAGCCTTCCTATTTGGTGTTCTCCAAGTTGGAGCCCCTGGTATGAATGCGGCGCAGGTACCATCTGAGCTTGTCAGCATTGTAACAGCTTCTATTATCTTCTTTGTCAGTGTTCATTATCTTATCGAACGCTTTGTCAAACCGAAAAAACAAGTTAAAGGAGGTAAGTAAAGATGTCTATTACAACCTTGCTCACCCTCTTGGTGTCTTCTATGCTGATTTACTCAGCCCCCCTCATCTTTACAAGTATCGGTGGTGTTTTCTCTGAACGTGGTGGTGTGGTAAACGTTGGCCTTGAAGGAATTATGGTTATGGGTGCCTTTTCTGGAGTTGTCTTTAACCTTGAATTTGCAGAACAATTTGGAGCAGCAACTCCATGGCTATCCTTGCTTGTAGCAGGATTGGTTGGAGGCCTCTTCTCTATCATTCACGCAGCAGCGACGGTTCATTTCCGTGCAGACCATGTTGTCAGCGGTACGGTATTGAACTTGATGGCGCCAGCCTTGGCTGTTTTCTTAGTCAAAGTTCTTTATAACAAAGGACAAACCGACAACCTAAGTCAGACTTTTGGACGCTTTGACTTCCCAGTCTTGGCTAATATCCCAGTGATTGGGGATATCTTCTTCAAGTCGACTAGTCTGCTTGGTTACTTGGCGATTGCCTTCTCATTCCTTGCTTGGTTTATCCTCTTCAAGACTCGCTTTGGTCTTCGTCTCCGCTCTGTCGGTGAACATCCTCAAGCAGCGGATACCTTGGGAATCAATGTCTACAAGATGAGATATTTAGGAGTTATCATTTCAGGTTTCCTAGGTGGAATTGGTGGAGCGATTTATGCTCAATCCATCTCAGTTAACTTCTCAGTGACAACTATTGTTGGACCTGGATTTATCGCCCTTGCTGCAATGATCTTTGGGAAATGGAATCCAATCGGAGCCATGCTATCTAGTCTCTTCTTTGGACTTTCACAAAGTTTGGCTGTTATCGGATCTCAATTGCCATTCTTACAAGGAGTGCCTGCGGTTTACCTTCAAATCGCACCTTACGTTTTGACAATTCTTGTCTTGGCAGCTTTCTTTGGAAAAGCAGTCGCACCAAAAGCAGATGGTATTAACTATATCAAATCAAAATAAGCATACAAAAAACGTCAGTACAATATGTACTGGCGTTTTATTTTTTAGGATGTTGATGGGTTAGGTTCAATCCCCAAGGGACTAAATTTTCAGTTTTATTTTTGATGCGTGTGATATTATCCTTATGTCGAATGATAATCAAACTAGCAAGTGCTAGGATAATAGTGATGAAGAGAGGGTCGTAGTGACTCAGGATAAAACCAAAAAGTGGAAAGAGTAGAACCCCGATGACAGCCGCGATAGATGCTGTGACACTAGATAGTGAAATCATACTACCAAGATAGAGGGTTCCAAAGAAAACAACTGCAAGGTAGAGACAGAAGACAGGCGCAAATCCAAAAATCACACCTGCACTGGTTGCGACAGCCTTACCCCCCTTAAATCCTGCAAAGATAGGGAAGGTATGGCCAATGACAGCCAAAAGTCCAAAGATGAGCGGCGAAACGCCTTGCAGATGAAAAATAATCGGAAGAAGCGTTGCTAGGGTTCCTTTGAAAAAGTCAATCACAAAGGTTGCCATACCAGCTTTCTTACCTAAAATGCGGAAGGTATTGGTTGTCCCAGTGTTACCAGAACCATGTTCACGCAGATTTGTCTGAAAGAAAACTTGTCCAATCCAGAGACCAGATGGAATCGAACCCAGCAGATAGGCTAGGATTAATAAAACTATTGTAATCATACTCCTATTATATCATGAAATGGGAAAGAACGGCAGAGAATCTCTTCTGAAATTGTCACACCGGAGAAAGAAAAATTTTGCAAAATCCTTAGAAAACCTGTAGAATAGTAAAGATGAACGAATAGGAGGTTCCTTGTGTCAAAAAAGGAAATCAATATTAATAATTATAATGATGATGCCATTCAGGTGCTAGAAGGGTTGGATGCGGTCCGTAAACGTCCAGGGATGTATATCGGATCGACCGATGGAGCTGGTCTCCACCACCTAGTCTGGGAAATCGTCGATAATGCTGTCGATGAGGCCTTGTCTGGATTTGGTGACCGTATTGATGTCACCATTAATAAAGATGGGAGCTTGACTGTGCAAGACCATGGTCGTGGGATGCCGACTGGAATGCACGCTATGGGAATTCCAACAGTTGAGGTTATCTTTACCATTCTTCACGCCGGAGGAAAATTCGGTCAAGGTGGTTATAAGACATCAGGTGGACTTCACGGAGTGGGTTCTTCAGTCGTCAATGCCCTCTCTAGCTGGCTAGAAGTTGAAATTACTCGTGATGGTGCAGTTTACAAGCAACATTTTGAAAATGGTGGCAAACCTGTTACGACTTTGAAGAAAATCGGTACAGCGCCTAAGTCTAAGACAGGTACCAAGGTTACGTTTATGCCTGATGCGACTATCTTTTCTACGACAGACTTCAAGTACAATACCATTTCAGAGCGCCTCAATGAATCAGCTTTTCTCTTAAAAAATGTGACCTTATCTCTGACGGACAAACGAACAGATGAAGCGATTGAATTCCACTATGAGAATGGGGTACAAGACTTTGTTTCTTATCTGAACGAAGACAAGGAAACCTTGACGCCAGTTCTTTACTTTGAAGGAGAAGACAATGGCTTCCAAGTGGAAGTAGCGCTTCAGTACAATGATGGATTTTCAGATAACATTCTATCCTTTGTCAATAACGTTCGCACCAAGGACGGTGGAACGCACGAGACAGGACTTAAGTCTGCCATTACCAAGGTAATGAATGACTATGCGCGTAAGACAGGTCTTCTCAAGGAAAAAGATAAAAACCTTGAAGGTTCAGACTATCGTGAGGGACTAGCGGCCGTTCTTTCTATTCTTGTTCCTGAAGAACACCTTCAGTTTGAAGGTCAGACTAAGGATAAACTAGGAAGCCCACTAGCTCGTCCAGTTGTGGATGGAATAGTGGCTGATAAGTTGACCTTCTTCCTTATGGAAAATGGTGAATTGGCTTCTAACCTCATCCGCAAGGCTATCAAGGCGCGTGATGCTCGCGAAGCGGCACGTAAGGCGCGTGATGAGAGCCGTAATGGTAAGAAAAATAAAAAAGACAAGGGCTTATTGTCTGGAAAATTGACCCCAGCCCAGTCTAAGAATCCTGCTAAGAATGAACTCTATCTGGTTGAGGGGGACTCTGCCGGTGGCTCTGCCAAACAAGGCCGTGACCGTAAATTTCAGGCTATCCTACCTCTTCGTGGTAAGGTTATCAATACAGCCAAGGCCAAGATGGCAGATATCCTCAAAAATGAAGAAATCAATACTATGATATATACCATCGGTGCGGGTGTGGGAGCAGACTTCTCTATTGAAGATGCCAACTATGATAAGATCATTATCATGACCGATGCGGATACCGACGGTGCCCATATCCAAACTCTTCTTTTAACCTTCTTTTACCGCTATATGCGTCCGTTAGTCGAAGCTGGACATGTCTATATTGCCCTTCCACCTCTTTACAAGATGTCAAAAGGGAAAGGAAAGAAAGAAGAAGTGGCCTACGCTTGGACGGACGGTGAACTAGAAGAACTCCGCAAACAATTTGGTAAAGGTGCTACACTCCAACGTTATAAAGGTCTCGGTGAGATGAACGCCGACCAGCTCTGGGAAACAACCATGAATCCAGAAACTCGCACCCTCATCCGTGTCACCATCGAAGATCTGGCTCGCGCCGAACGTCGTGTCAATGTCCTCATGGGAGATAAAGTAGAACCACGTCGTAAGTGGATCGAAGACAATGTCAAGTTTACGCTGGAAGAGAGTGGTGCGTTTTGAACGATGCAAAATAAACAAATTATGATAAATGAATTGAAAGAAATAGCTATGAGATATAGAAAAGCTATTGAAAAAGCAATTCAGACAAAAGAGATTATTGATTATAACCTAGTGAATTTTCCTAAGGGATGTTGCAATTTTGTAAGTGACTACCTTCAGAGGTTTTTATATGAACAAGGAATTGAATCATTATATGTTTCTGGAGAATATGGTTCTGGATGGGAAGGGAATTCTCATGCTTGGTTAGTTGCCTATGAAGATATAATTGTTGATATTACCGGAGATCAGTATCAAGATAATGAAGGAGAACTCTTTTATGATATTTCGGTGTATGTTGGCGAAGAGGATGAGTTTCATAAATTATTTAAATATAATGCCCCTCCGATTTCATATCCTGAGCAAGAAATAAATAATTCTCGTAGCAGTCATTTAAAAGAAAAAAATAACAAAAATTACAATATAATTTTGAAATACATTCAAAATTAGAGTTTTGCACTGTGAAAAGGGGAATTATTATGAAAGAATCAGATGTTCTGACTAGGATTGGATTGAAAGATAAAGACGAATTGGTCTATTTATTAGAAAATAGTGGATTAAATGAGAGATTGTCTAGATTGGCTTCTATTGATAGAGAACCACATTCTATTAGGTTAGAATTTTGTGAATCGGGATGTTACTTTAAAATAGTAAAAAATGATGTGAGCGATATATCGAGTGTTAAAGGAGAAAAATTTAAATTCTTTAGAAGAGGCTGGTCTTGCGTACTCAAATCACAAAAAAATAAAAATGTTTCTAAGCTAAGCTCTCCTAATATATTAGAAGGGCAGTATAATCCTAAGAAGTTAGATGGACAATATTTTTTTCACTCGGGGCATATTCTAGGTAAACAATTTTATAGTTTTATTTCTGATTATTCATGCAATGATAAATATAGTAGTGCCAAAGATATTATAAATAGCAAAGAGAAGAACATATTTCTACAATTTAGTGTTGCGAATAAAGAATCTAGTTCGTTCGTCAATAGAAGAAGTCAGGCTTATTATGAAAATTTAGTCACTGACTATTTTAATGCTGATATTGAAGAAATTTTTTATGAAGTAAAAGCTGTTTTTTATAGCAAAGACTCTAAATACCCTATTG
>DXLD01000042.1:0-10861 GCA_019414935.1 Streptococcus sp. | reverse complement strand
CTCGTATTGAAAACTTGGTTTACTACACAATCGGTACAGGTATCGGTGCAGGTGTTATCCAACGTGGTGAGTTTATTGGTGGTGTAGGTCACCCTGAAATGGGTCACTACTACGTGGCTAAACACCCAATGGATATTGAAAAAGAATTCAACGGTGTTTGTCCATTCCACAAAGGATGTTTGGAAGGCTTTGCGGCTGGTCCAAGTCTAGAAGCTCGTACAGGTATTCGTGGTGAAAACATTGAACTTAACAGCTCTGTCTGGGATGTTCAAGCCTACTACATCGCTCAAGCTGCGGTTAATGCTACAGTGACTTTCCGCCCAGACGTGATCGTCTTTGGTGGTGGGGTCATGGCCCAACAACACATGCTGGATCGTGTTCGTGAGAAATTTACAGCTCTTCTCAATGGATACTTACCAGTACCAGACGTGCGTGACTACATCGTGACGCCAGCAGTTGCAGGAAATGGTTCTGCCACACTTGGAAACTTTGTTCTTGCAAAAGAAGTTTCAAAATAAAGCACAAAATCCGCTTGGGCAACCAAACGGATTTTGTGGTTGAAAACAATATTTTTAAGCCTTTCCTTAAGTGATTACGGACGGTAGCGACTTTCTTCGAAATTCCATACCTAAACTTTGAGCCTAATGTCTCAAAGTTTCCGAACACCTGAAACATTAGATTTCAGGTGTTTCTATCACGGCGGAAAGTCTAGGTAAGTCCTCGCCTCACTATAGAAAAATAGGCATGATTTCCATACTAAAGTATATTTAGCATCAAGCCATAGTCAATCTACGCTTTAAAAATCCGCTTGGGAAACCAAACGGATTTTTTATGTGTCAAAGCATTTGCCAGAAAAAGTCAATAATATAGGTCAGACCGTAGGTATAAACCACGAGGGTAAAGGGCTTGGTTAGAATGATGATGGTCATATAGCGCTTGAAACTCATCTTGGTCAGGGCAGCCAGCATACAGAGAAAGTCAGCTGGACTAATGGGCCAAATCATCATAAAGATAAAGAAACGGTCAAAACGATTGCCCTTATCCAGCCAACCGATGTACTTGTCATAGGTGCGCTTGCTGACGACAGACTGGACAAAGGCAGCTCCATAGAGTCGCACCAGATAAAAGATAATGGCACAGCCAATCACAATCCCGATATAGTTGTAGATAGTCCCGATGATGTGACCATAGATAAAGACCCCAGCTACCGAGGTCAAGGCCCCAGGAATGATAGGGACGACCGTTTGTAAAATCTGTAAAAAGATAAAGAGAGGTGGCCCCCAGATCCCTGCCTGCTGGATAAAGGCAGAGAGGGTTTCCTTAGACTGTAAAATCCCAGCCTGATAAGCCCAAATACAGAAAATCAAACTCCCAACCCCACCGACAATCGATGAGATATTGATAACTTGCTGCAGAAGGGGAGAAACAGCTTTCATTTGTTTATCCTGTGACATGTAAACTCCTCATAGATAGTATAGTTATACTATACCATATTTTGGAGGAGAAAGGGGGAATGGATTGTTTTTGCAAGGGGAAGAGTGATGGATTTTGAGGCTAAACATGCTATAATAGACCTAGTATAAAATTTGGAAATTTCAGGATATGAATAGTTCAAATGAAGCGTAAGGAAGGTTTGCGATGGCAAGACGAAAAGATTTTTCTGAATTAACAAGAGTACAAATCCCAGCAGCTCTGCATTTGATGCGAATGGGCTATACCTATCTTCCTCGCAATGGGAAGGAAATTGAAGAAAGAGATCCAGATACCAATATTCTTGTATCTGTTTTTAAGGAGCAATTTTTAACATTTAATAACTATTTAACAGATGAAGATTTTGAGAGAGAATTGGCCAATATCAAGCTGGAACTGGATCAAAATGATTTAGGACGCTCCTTCTTTAAAAGGATACAGGGACAAGAAGGTGCTGTTTATATCGATTGGGAAAATCCTGAAGCCAACATCTTCCATCTGGCACTTGAAGTTACTTGTCAAAATGGACAAGATGAATTTCGTCCGGATATAGTTGTATTTATCAATGGACTTCCCCTTTCTTATATCGAAGTTAAACAACCCAATGCTATCCGTGATGGAAAGACGGGGATTCAGTTAGAACAGGACAGAACCAGATACCGTTTTGAAAATCGTAAGTTCCGTCGTTTTAACAATATTACTCAATTGATAGCTTTATCAGATAATTTGCCTTATATCAGTGGCCAAAGTCAACAAAAACAGGGTTCTTACTACGGTTCAAATGCCTATTCAAAAACAAAATTTAATGCTTTCAAGGAAGAAAGAGAAGTAGATTTTCTGAATTCAATTGTACCTTTAACAGATGAACAAATTGATTTCGTACTTGAGGATGTGAAGCGTTTTGCTCTCAAATCTCAACCAGAATTTACAACAAATTTACAGCCCAACACTCCCTGCAATACTTTCCTATCTTCTTTGTATCAAAAAGAACGCCTGCTTTTCATGCTTCATTTTGGGCTGGTTTATGTAGAAGAAGAAAGCAAGGAAGGGCAGATACAATTGCAGAAGCATGTTATGCGCTATCCGCAATACTTTGCGACAAGAGCTATCGAAGAGACTATCGCAAGAGGTATCAAGAAGGGGGTTATCTGGCATACACAGGGCTCAGGTAAGACTGCCCTGGCTTTCTTCAATATCCGCTATCTGACCAATTATTTTTCAAAACAGGGGATTGTTCCGCAGTTTTACTTTGTCGTTGATCGCTTGGACTTGGCAGACCAAGCCTTTAAGGAATTTACCAAAAGAGGTTTAAAAGTTAAGCGTATCAACAATCCTCGAGAACTCAATCAAAAACAAGATGGTTATGATGTCGCCGTTGTTAATATCCAGAAGTTCAAAGATGATTCAGACCTGACCGACCGCTCTGGCTATGATCTCAATCGTCAAAACATCTACTTTATCGATGAAGCACATCGCTCTTATAACGAACGAGGTTCCTATCTGCCAAATCTATACCAAGCAGATACCAATGCAATCAAGATTGCTCTGACAGGAACTCCTTTAATTACTTACAAGAAAGATGGCAAGACAAAGGAGAGTCATGCGACTACACGTGATATTTTTGGGGACTATATCCATAAATACTACTACAACCAGTCTATAGATGATGGTTTTACCTTGCGTCTCATGCGAGAGGATATCGAGACGTCCTATAAAGATAATCTCAGAGCAATCAATGAAGAAATCCAACGTGGGGATTTATCCAAAGAAGATATCTTTGCTCATCCGCACTATGTGGAACCTATGCTTGATTTTATTCTGGAGGACTTTAATCGTGCGCGTGATCTGGTTTTTGATGACCAGACAATTGGTGGTATGATTGTCTGTGATTCGTCCAAGCAGGCGCGTGAGCTTGAAAAGCAGTTAGAAGAACGACGCAAAGCTGGAACAACCAACTTGACCTCTGCTCTTATCCTCCATGATGAGGGAGACAAGGAAGAGAAAAAGGAAAAGGTGGATGCCTATAAGGAAGGTAAGATTGACCTCATTATCGTCTATTCGATGCTCTTGACAGGTTTTGATGCGCCTCGCCTCAAGCGTCTCTATCTAGGTCGCAAGATTAAGGCTCATAACCTTCTCCAGACTTTGACTCGTGTGAATCGTCCTTACAAGGACTATCTCTTTGGCTATGTAGTTGATTTTGCGGATATTTCCAAAGAATTTGATAAAACCAATCGTGCTTATCTAGAAGAACTCAATCAAGAATATGATACAACCCTGACTGGGGAAAATGGAGAGGATGTGTTTGGCTCGCTCTTTGTGCCCGCGGAGGAAATTTCTCAGGAACTCGGCAAGACAGAGCGCATCCTCATGGACTATCCAACCTCTAATCTAGAGTTCTTTTCTCAATCAATTGATGATATCAAGGATAGAAAGCAACTAAATGAACTCCGAAAAGCTTTAGAATCGGTTAAGCAATACTATAATATCGCTCGCTTACTTGGTTATGACCATTTGATTAAGCAGATTGATATTGCTCAGATTGCAACCCTGCTCAATGTCATCTCAAGACGTTTGCTGACCCTGTCACTGATAGATAAGCCAGATGATTTTTCTAGTCGCACTCTTTTAAATCTTGCCATGTCTGAGACCAGTTTTAGTTTTGTCAAGATTGCGGAGGAAGAACTCCGTCTAGCAGCCAATGATCTAGAAGATTTGAAGCGTCGAGTTGCTGGAGGTATCATAAAAGAGCGTGATGAGAAAGATCCTGAGTGGGTTTCTCTTTACGAAGAATTCCAGCGCATCATGAAAAAACACCTGATTCATGGGCAAGAAGGCTACACTATGGAAAACATCAAAGAAATTCAAAAAGAGTACGAAGAGCTCTTTAAGTCAGTGGAAGATTATCATACTCATATGAGACGTTTGACGATGAATTTTGACGGAGATGAAATGGCAGCACGTTCCTACAAACACGTAACCAACTCGACTATGGTCAGTGATTTTCCTGCTATTTACCATGTTATCAAGGGTTCTAAAGTCAGACTAGACCGTAAAATCGGTCAAAATCAAGGAGTGCTCGATAACGAGGACTTTCTCAAGAAAATGATTCGAGAAGAAGCTCGGATTGAAATGAAAACCAATCAATCTGCAAGTAGTTTGACAAGACAGGATTTTAATTATATCGTCGAGTCGCTATTTGAAGGATATGAAGAGGAATACCAACACTAATGAATGAAACATATAAAGTTCAAGTCCAAGACTTGGTAGATGATTTGAAAGCAGTCTTTACTCATGCAGGACTAGGAGGAGAAGCGGGTGAGTACAAACTCCTCACCCAGTCCTTCCTCTACAAGTTTTTAAATGATAAGTTTTTATATCAAGCTAAGGTGCTGGATGAATCCAACACTTATGAAAACTTGTTAGCAATGAGTGAAGATGACTATGACTGGCTCTTGGAGGATATCGGTACAAGTACGGCTTGGCTCAAACCAGAGCAGTTGATCGAAACCCTTCACCGTCAGCAAAATGAAGCGACTTTCTACGAGAGTTTTGAAAATACTCTTAATCAGATAGCTATTGATAATAACGATATCTTCTCTGTGCATACAGACGGCGATACAGCTATTCGTCTATTTGATGAGCGCCTGATTACCGACACAATATCAGATAGCAGTAAGCGTAACGAGGTTGCAAAAGCTATCATTAATCTCCTTGCACGAGTTAAGTTTGATGAGACCATTTTTTCACAAGGCTTCGACTTTTTCTCTACTCTCTTTGAGTACATGATCAAGGACTACAACAAAGACGGTGGTGGCAAGTATGCCGAGTACTACACGCCTCACTCAGTTGCTAAGATTATCGCGGATATCCTAGTGGGAAATGACCAGCCGTCAAACGTGCGGATTTATGACCCGTCTGCTGGTTCTGGAACCTTGCTAATGAACCTGGCTAGTCGTATCGGTGTGGACAAGACCACTGTCTATAGTCAGGATATCTCGCAAAAATCATCCAATCTCCTCCGTCTCAATCTGATTTTGAATGGACTACAGCATTCCATACATAATATCGTACAGGGGAATACCATCATCGCAAATCGTCATCCTGAAAAGATGGACTATATCGTGTCGAACCCTCCTTTTAAGCTGGACTTTTCAGAGTGGCGTGACCGAGTGGAAAGTTTGCCAGAAGCCAGTGAGCGTTTCTTTGCAGGTGTGCCAAAGGTTCCAGCCAAGTCCAAGGACAAGATGGCTATCTATGAGCTCTTTGTTCAGCATATCATCTATTCCCTGAAACCAGATGGCCAGGCAGCCGTTGTCTTGCCGACAGGCTTTATCACGGCCCAGTCAGGGATTGATAAGGCTATCCGCCAACACCTGGTGGACAATCAAATGCTGGCAGGTGTTGTCTCTATGCCATCTAATATCTTTGCGACGACAGGTACCAACGTCTCCATCCTCTTTATCGATAAGAAAAATAAGGGCGATGTCGTCCTCATCGATGCCTCAAACCTCGGAACCAAGGTCAAGGAAGGCAAGAACCAAAAGACCGTGCTTTCTCCTGAAGAAGAGCAGAAAATTGTCGAGACCTTTATCAAGAAACAAGACGTCGAGGACTTTTCTGTCACTGTCTCTTATGAGGAAATCAAGGAGAAGAACTACTCTCTCAGCGCAGGCCAATACTTTGACATCAAGATTGACTATGTGGATATCACAGCAGAAGAGTTTGACGCCAAAATGACCGCATTTCAAAACAATCTCACTAACCTCTTCCAGCAATCGCATGCACTGGAGCAGGAGATTGAAGAGCAGATGAAGGGGTTGAAGTATGAGTGAGTGGAAAAGGTATAAATTAGGTGAGCTGCTTAGGGTGAAACATGGTTGGGCTTTTAAAGGAGAATTTTTTTCAGATACGGGTGTTCAAAGTATATTAACTCCGGGAAACTTTTATGAATCTGGCGGATTCAAAGCAAACCCCTCGAAAGATAGGTTTTATAGTGGAGATTATCCGAAAGAATACTTATGCTCAAAAGGGGATTTAGTTGTTGCAATGACTGAACAAGCTGCTGGTTTATTAGGTAGTACAGCGATAGTTCCTGAAGATAATCGATATTTACATAATCAGCGAATAGGTTTGATTTCTTGTAATGAATCCTTGAATAAAGAATTTGCTTACTATTTATTTATGACACAATCAGTTAGACAGCAGATAAGTCGTTCTGCATCTGGAACAAAAGTTAAGCATACCTCGCCAGAGAAAATTTATGATGTTCAAGTAGATATTCCAGAAATTCAAACTCAAAAAAATATTGCGATTTTTTTGAGTTCACTAGATAAAAAAATCCGAATCAATAACCAAATCAACCAAGAGTTGGAAGCCATGGCTAAGATCCTCTATGACTACTGGTTTGTGCAGTTTGATTTCCCAGACAAGAATGGTAAACCCTACAAATCATCAGGCGGAAAGATGGTCTATAACCCAGAACTTAAACGCGAAATCCCAGAGGGGTGGGGAGTGGAGAAGTTGGATGATTTGGGTACTATTGTTGGTGGCAGTACTCCAACAAAATCAATTTCCGATAATTTCACTAAAGGTGGAGAAGGATATTCATGGATTACACCAAATGACTTGTCAAATAATAAAGGGAATAAGTTCATAAAAAATGGAGAAATCGATGTTACAGTGAGAGGATTAAAAGATGCTAGTTTGAAATTGTATCCAGAAGGTACAGTTTTAATGAGTTCAAGAGCTCCAGTTGGCTATTTAGCAATTGCAACTAAAGAGTTAACAACAAATCAAGGCTTTAAATCTTTTATTCCTGATAAAGAATACGACAAAAACTATATATACTATACTTTACAGAATTGTCTTAAAGTAATTGAGCAAAATGCTTCTGGATCAACTTTTAAAGAGATTTCAGCAACTGTTTTAAAAGATATAACTATCATTCAGCCAAATTTAGATATTGTTAAAAAATTTGAAGAAAAAGTATCATCAATTAACAGTTATATAAAAGTTAATGAAGAACAAAACCAAGAACTTACCCAACTTCGCGATTGGCTCTTGCCAATGCTGATGAATGGACAAGTGAAGGTAGAGTAGGGGAAAGAAAAGAGGAATAAATGGATACGATTGTGCTTCCTAAGCGTTTAAATAAAGAATCAATTAGAGAGGTTGTTATTAAATTTAGAGATTACGTAACTAATTCAGAAATTGGTTCGGAAGTTCAGATTGATATGAGAAGAATTGAATTCACTGAGCCTTCTGGAATGGTTTCCTTGAGTAATATTATTAAATGGGCTGAAAAAAACAAAAAGATTGAGGTTACATTTATCGTTGATACTGAGACAGAAAATGTTAAAAATAGAAAAGTAATGAATTATTTATCTGATTGTGGATTCTTTAAGAATTTTGGTCAAGAGGACATTTTCAAAAAGCCTAGTTTACGAACTACAACACTGACTTTAAAACAAGTTGAAACAAGTAAAATTAATCAATGGCAACAATCAGATCTTATGATATGGTTACAGCACCAGACAGGAAGAAGAAATGACTTCTCATCAATCTGTGTAGCTATTGATGAGATATTTAATAATATTTCTGATCATTCAACTGAAAAAATAGGTTGTATTTTTGGTCAGTACTATCCAAAAAAGAACGAAATCATTATTTCAGTATCAGATTTTGGTGTAGGAATACCGACGACTATTCGTGAAAAATTTAATGGGAGTTTATCGGATGATAAATTGATAGAATATGCATTGCAAGAAGGAGTTTCTTCTCAATCGGTACCGCAAAATAGAGGTGCAGGCTTGTCTAATATAATGAATACTTTAACAAAAAATGAAGTTTCTAGAGTGACAATTCTTTCAAATTGTGGTATGATTGAAATATTTAACAACGAAATTGTTAAATCAAAATCTTTTAGTGAGTCATATCCAGGTACTTTTTTCGAATTAGTAATTGATGTGTCTAATGAACATCTATATGACTTAGAAGAAGAGGAGGAATTTTCATGGTAACGATTGAAGTGAAAAATATTGTGAACAATTATTCAGATAATCAATCGGGTCTTATTATACTTGATAAAATAAAAAGAGCATTTGAAGCGAATCAAACAGTCGTTGTATCGTTTGAATCGGTTCCATATGTAAGTACGTCTTTTGTTAATTCAGCATTTATTAATTTATTAAGTGATTATTCATTTGAGCGAATTAGAGAAGATTTAAAAATTATTAATTCAAATTCGCAAATTAATTCTTTAATTAAAAATCGATTTGCATTTGAAACATCAAAAATTGCAGTAGTTTAGAATCAGTGTAAGAGAACCAGCCAAATTTATGTTTGGTTGGTTTTTATTTTCAAAAGATGCTACAATTAAATTACATAAAAGATAATTTAATTTTAACAAATAGGTTGATTGTAGAATTTTGTGAAGAGGATTTAGAAAAGGTATTTCCAAATTCCGTTGAAATCGAAATCCTAAAAATAGAGGAGGTCAGCAATCACTATGACTAATAAAATTATTGAATCTAAAGACCTGATTGCTTTTCATCCAGGTCAGTATGTTGAAGAGTTGATTAAAGAGTATAACGTAACGCAGAAAGAATTTGCGGATCGTTTAGGGATTTCTGAAATGAAAATCGGTAAATTAGTGAATGGTGAGGAATCAATTAGTAATGATATTGCTCGGAAGTTAGCAAAGATCACTAATATCTCGATGATAACTTGGCTCAATCTTCAAAGTATCTACGATGTAAAAATTGCGGAAATCATAGAGTAAACATGGTATAATCTCAAATATGAATAATAACAACCAACGTGCCCTTTGCCAGCAACTCTGGGCGGAAAATAAATACCTTGTTTTGAGCCATTCCAGCAATATTTACAATGAGATTCGTCAGTATCTCAAGAATGAAGAGGTGGAGGTGAGTCGGGTTCAGGAGATGATTGACCGTGCCTGCCAGATTCCAGAACACAGGGGTCAGGTTTGCAATGCCTTTCAGCATATTTGGGGCTATTTTAAAAAGAAAGCGACAGATGCCGAGCGCAAGGACTATATGCTCTTGCTGAATCGCTATCGCTTTGGTCAAGCTTCCAAACAAGACTTGATTGTTAAGACGAGAGAGTTGCTTGAACTTTACCCAAATGCTTATCTGCAAAATTCTACCTTGTTGAAAGGAGATTCCCATGAGACTTTGGCATGAGGCTTTGATTTCACAACTTCCCCGTCCTCAGCTCTTGGGGCAACATCGAGAGTGCTGCGCCCTCCGTGGCAATGGCTGGGGGAAAAAGCATGCGACGGTGGACTATGTCTTTACCCACTCGCCCTATCGTCTCTATGCCTATCATGACTTGATCATGAAGGAGATGGCTAACCGAGGCTATAAGGTCAGTCAAGAGTGGTTTGATAAAAACTATCGTGGTAAGATTTGTCCTTCTTATGAGGATTTACCTGAGGAGACTTTGACGAGCCCTATTTACAAGGAGCACGATGCTGCCTACTATAAGGAGTGTCTGGACAATCTCCGAGAGAAGGGGATAGAGCTGGAATAAGAGTCAGTATGCTCTTTGATTTAGAACTCTTCTCGTAATTTTTTCGAATAATAAAAATGAGACCTTTAGAATGATTCTAAGGTCTTCTTTTTATGAGTGTTCAGATTTACTTTTAATAACTTTTGAGATATAATTGTTGAAAAAGCCAAGCGTGAACTAAAGGACTTAAAAGAAAGAAGGTTAAGTGATGAAGAATAGTGCTATCGGGAGTAATTGGAAGGATGTCCGTTCAGAACTCTTTACCAAGGAGGAAATCCTTGAAAGTGATATGCGAGTGGCTATCATGAGTGAGTTGGTTGAAGCCAGACATGAGCAAGGAATCAGTCAGAAAAAGCTTGAAGAACTTAGTGGAGTGAGCCAGCCTGTCATAGCTAGGATGGAAACAGGCAAGACAAGCCCTCAGTTGGATACAGTATTAAAAGTCTTAGCCAGTTTAGGAAAGACATTAGCAGTCGTCCCGCTTGAACAGAGAAAGAGTTGATAGGAAGAGGTTGGGAAACTTTAACAGATTTAACAGTTATAGTGCCTCAAGTGTATAATATAGAAAAATTATGCTTTATTTATATCAATTGCGAACGAAGTGAGCTTTTAGCGGATATTTCCCGCTATAGTGGTATTCTAGATAATAATTTATTATTATCTAGAACGGAATTTTTGAGACATTCTGGCTCAAAAATTAGGGATGAAATTACTTGGTTGCCTAAAATCATCCACTGGATAATTTTACCTCCCGTCCGCACTTTTCAAGGAAATATCAGAATTAAAAAAGAAAAATCAACTTATAGTCTTTTCTAATAACAAGCCATAGTCACTTATAAGAATTACTAATAAGGCG
>DXLD01000041.1:2576-11000 GCA_019414935.1 Streptococcus sp. | reverse complement strand
GGCTAATTGTCCTAGCTCTTACTAGAAAGGCTATTATGAAAATCATTATCCAACGGGTTAAAAAAGCCCAAGTGAGTATCGAAGGTCAGGTTCAGGGAAAAATCAATCAGGGGCTCCTATTGCTGGTTGGTGTTGGCCCAGAGGACCAAGAGGAAGATTTGGACTATGCTGTGAGAAAGCTTGTCAATATGCGGATTTTTTCAGACGCAGAAGGCAAGATGAACCTGTCTGTCAAAGATATTGAGGGGGAAATTCTCTCTATTTCTCAGTTTACCCTCTTTGCGGATACTAAGAAGGGCAATCGTCCAGCTTTTACAGGGGCAGCCAAGCCTGATATGGCATCAGACTTCTATGATGCTTTCAATCAAAAATTAGCGCAAGAAGTGCCCGTTCAGACAGGTGTCTTTGGAGCGGATATGCAGGTTGAGCTGGTCAATGATGGGCCAGTTACCATTATCCTTGATACTAAAAATAGATAAGAAAGACCAAGCCCAGCTGGCTTGGTTTTTCTTATCTATTACAAAATACTCGAAAATGAAATCTGTTCCTGATAGGCCTTTGGGAAATCTTGTTTCAGGCTTTGGCTTATGCGATAGGAAGGAATGAGATGTCCTAGGATGAGGAGAGTTCCCTGAAGGCAAAGTGGGATACCCCTTAAAAACAGCAAGGAGAGAATAATCAGGCTATCCCATAGAAGGATTTGTAAGGTAAAACGCCAGAATCTTGGTCTAATCTGGGAATAGAGTTGACTAAAGTGGTCACAAAGCTGATTAGACAGATAGGTCAATAGCACAGGATGAAAGAAAATGAGCCAACAGCTATAAATCAAAATCCAATTCCAAGTAAACCCTTCTTTAAATGTCAAAAATGCCAGCATAATTCCATCAATGACAAGGAGCTCAATGGTCTTGGTGTAGATGATTTTTCTCATGCTAAAACCTCCTTTTCCTTAGAGACATTCCCACAAAGAGATATGTTTGTTGTAAAAGTCAGGATAGTTTTCTCTTAGGTAGTCCGCCGTCCTATAATATAAAGTAGAATGACAAGCAGTGACAATTGGCATAAGAGAGGGAAAACGCTGAGAACTAACGAAGGTTAAAAGGACAAAAAATAGAAAATCAATGGTGAGAACTCCTAAATAGTAGAAGCGAATCTTTTTATTGATTTGAGGATAAATCTCAGCGAATTGATGATTGAGTCGGACGACCAAGCGAAATAGCAGGAGTCCTTGAGCAAGGAGGAAAATAAGACCAGTGAGCAGGAGCCATTCTAAAGCTGTCTCAGGTCTAGTGATAAAAAATGCAAATAGTAGTAAATCAATGATTGCAATTGCTGTAAAATGGATTCTAAAGAGTTTTTTCATGACAAGACCTCCCTCTTTTATCTATCTTCATTCTACTCCAAAAGAATGGAAGTTACAACTAAAATGATAAAAAATTTTAGTAAGGAGATTCTGTTAGATTTCTTTATTTGATTTCCCTCTTATTGTTCCACCTCTTCATCATTCCAGACAAATAAAGCTCCGATTGCATTGAGGATATAAAAGATGTATTTTCCGATATTGGCAAAATTTCCTTGAATGCCAGCCTTTGTCAGTTGAACGAAATTGTAAATCAACCAAAAACCCCACTGAGTTGTTAGTTTCAATGCGTTAAAAGCATTGGCAATGAGGGACAGTGCAAAGGCAATAGTTGTTACGTAGGCAAGGAGATTCATCTTTCCTCCATAGCCGATATAGTTGGTCACAAAGGCAAAGAGGAAGGCGATGATGGAAATGATGATGGCCGCCAATTTTAGCTGTTTTTGGCTCATTTGGTTGGGTCTGCCTTCTTGCGAAGCTTCCCATTTCTTAATAGCAAAGGTATAAATGAGGAAGGTGACGGGATAGGTGATAATGGCCGCCTTATTTCCAAGGATATAATCAATAGCACCGGACAAAATGGTATTAACAATACCAAAGTAATTTCCCCATTTGCTTAATTTCCCCGTGAAACGAGTGGACAACATGGAAATCCCAACGTTGGTTACGGAAATCAATCCAAAGGGTACAAGAGCTGTCCATGGTCCCCAGTCTACGAATTTATCGAGGCGGGAGTTGAGGTAACCAGATGCAATCGCAATCCCAACGACTAAAGCAACCCCAAAGAGGTCAAACCATTTAGATGTAGCAAAAATTTTTAGTGATTTTTTCATAGTTTAAACTATCTTTCTTTTTTTTACAAATATTCTACAATTAAATGAAAGCAAAATCAAATGATAGAAGTAAAACCCTGAAAATAAAACTTTCAGGGTTGGTTGGGGGACTTGAGAAATTAGTTGATTTTCTCGACATAGAGTTGTTTGGCAATGTCCATATTCACTTGTAAATCCTCGTCTTTACTAAGGATAGTAAAGGTGTTACTGAAGCCATCAAACTGCTTGACTTGGAGCGGATCACCGATGCGAAGTGAGTGCTTATCCAGATAATGGAGAATGTCAAAACTATCGTGCACCCGAGTCAGGCGGTAGGCGCCAGCTTCCTTGATATCAGCTAGTGGCAGGTTATTGATTTCAACCAAGAGTTCTCCCTTGACAGGAATAGTTCCTCCATGAGGACAGGTCTTGGGAAATCCTAGCAATTTATCCAGTCTTTCCACGAACAGGTCAGAGACAGTATGTTCCAAGACCTCAGCTTCCTCGTGAATCTGGTCACTTGTATAGTCTAAATGATGGACTAGAAAAACTTCAATCAAGCGATGCTTACGATAGAGCTCAGAGACCAATTTGAGGCCGAGGTCAGTCAGTAGATAGCCACATTCCTTGTCCTTGAGGATGAGATTTTCACTCTTCATCCGTTTAATCATTTCAGTTACGGCAGGGGGAGAGACTTGCATGCGGGCCGCAATTTCCTTGTTGGTAATTTTATGCAGGTCTATGCCGATTTCATAAATACATTTTAGATAATCTTCTTTATTCGGGGTCATTCGTTTCCTCTTGTCTAATATCTATATCTAGTATATCAAAAAAAGCTAGATTTCTCTAGCTGTGACTTTTTATGTTATACTTATTGCAAGAGAAAAAACGAGGAGATGGATATGATGAAAATAGCTCTTCTTTCAGATATTCATGGAAATACCACCGCCTTGGAGGCTGTTTTGGCAGATGCTCGGCAGCTAGGAGTGGATGAATACTGGCTTCTGGGAGATATTCTCATGCCAGGGACAGGGCGTAGAAGGATTTTGGACTTGTTGGATCAACTACCGATTACGGCTAGAGTTTTGGGAAACTGGGAAGACAGTCTTTGGCATGGTGTCCGCAAGGAATTGGATAGTACTCGTCCCAGTCAACGCTATCTCTTGCGACAGTGCCAGTATGTTTTAGAGGAAATTTCCCTAGAAGAAATTGAACTGCTCCACAATCAACCACTCCAGATTCATCGTCAGTTTGGGGATTTGACGGTGGGAATTAGCCACCATCTTCCTGATAAGAACTGGGGGAGAGAGTTGATTCATACTGGAGCGCAAGAGGATTTTGACCGCTTGGTGACCAACCCGTCTTGTGATATTGCTGTTTATGGTCATATTCATCAGCAGTTGCTTCGTTATGGGACTGGTGGGCAATTGATTGTCAATCCAGGTTCGATTGGTCAACCTTTCTTTCTAGATGCCCAGTTGCGGAAGGACTTGCGGGCCCAGTATATGATTTTGGAGTTTGATGACAAGGGCTTGGTAGATATGGACTTCCGACGGGTGGACTACGATGTGGCAGCTGAATTGCAGTTGGCTAAAGACCTCAAACTTCCCTATTTTGAGGTTTATTATGAAAGTCTAGTCAATGGTATCCACCATACTCATCATCAGGAATTTCTGAGAGAATTGGCCCAGAAAGAGGGCTATGATAGGGAATTAGATGCTTGGTTGAAAAGTGGTAATAATTGACATTACAACCAAAAAGGGTATAATAAAAGAAAGAGAAGAGTAGAGGTAGGCTAGCCTCGTAAAAAGGAGAAGAGTATGCAAATTCCAAGTAGATTTACCATTGCGACTCATATGCTGATAATCATTGCCCTCAAGGGGAAGGAAAGCAAGGTGACCAGTGATTTTCTGGCTGCTAGTGTCGGGGTCAATCCTGTCATTATCAGAAAGACCTTGTCCCAGTTGAAGAAGGCTGAACTGATTTCAGTAGCGCGCGGAACAGGGGGAACAGAGATTGTTAAGGATCTCAAAGACATTAGTCTTTTAGATGTTTATCAAGCGGTCGAATGTCTTGGTAAGACAGGCCAACTCTTCAGTTTCCATGACAATCCAAATCCAAATTGCCCAGTTGGAGCTCATATTCATGATGTTTTAGATCAAAAATTGGAGAGAATCCAGCTGGCTATGGAGGCTGAACTTGGTCAGACCAGTCTAGAACAGGTCGTGGCAGATGCAGAGAGTCAGATGAAGGATTGAGAGGGATAGGTGCCCTCTTTTTTTCTTTGGATAATTATGATAGAATGAACTCATAAAAGGAGGAAGAAATGTATCTCGTTATAGGAATTGTATTAGCCTTTATAGTGTCATTTTGGAAGGATAATAGAAGTTTGTGGAATCCAGTATTATTCTTATTATCCCTCATTTCCAGTTATTTTTATCTAGGCTACCTTTTTTATCAAAATGGGTATGAGAAGATTCATTTCGCTTTTTTTATATTTCCCTTTATTTTACTTCCGATACTGATTTTTCTAAGTGGCATCTTTTTAATCTATAATGGGGTCATTTTGTTGAAGCGAGAGGGACGTTCAAAGGCTAATTATCTCTCAATGCTCCTTGGAATAGTCATTTTGTTATTTTTTGCCTTGATGTCATTTCGATTGGGTGATAGAAATGAATTATTTTACACCAATCACTTTCTAAACATTTTATTTGCATTTATTGCTTATTCTTACTTTATTTTTGGTTTTGCTTTTGTGGGTTTTATGTTGTACTCTATCTTGTATCTCTTTATTCCTAAGAAGAAGCATTATGATTTTATCATCATTCATGGTGCAGGTTTGTTAGACGGAGAAAAGGTAACACCTTTGCTAAAGAGGAGAATTGATAAGGCAGTAGAAGCTTACCACAATTCTAAGAATCCTCATATCAAAATCATTGCTAGTGGTGGTCAAGGAGGAGATGAGAAGATTTCTGAAGCGCAGGCTATTACAAACTATCTGCTTGAAGAGACCGATGTTCCCCAAGATGGGATTATCCTGGAGGACCAATCAAGGACTACCTACGAGAACCTTCTCTTTTCTAAGGAACTTGGTGAGAAGCTGGTAGCCAAACCTCAATTCCTCTTTGTAACAAATGATTATCATGTCTTTAGAACAAGTACCTATGCTCGTAAGTTAAAAATGAAGGGAGATGGCCTCGGATGTAGGACGGCAGGCTACTACATACCATCTGCTTTTATTCGGGAGTACGTAGCTCTCTGTGTCAAAATGAAATGGCTTTTCCTTGCCTTTTATGTCCTGCTATTAGCACTCATTTTAATAGCCTACAAAGGAATTATTTGGTAGTCAGATTCTATTTAAAAAGACTTAGAATGCACATGAAAGTATGTATTCTAGGTCTTTTGTTTTGTATACATTTGATTTTCAAGAGTACTATCTATTTTTCCATGCTTGGTAACGGGTATCAATCAATAATTGAGTAAGGCGTCCCATAGTTTCCCTTTCTTCTGGAGTTAGGGATTGAGCTTGGACGAAGAGATGATGAATGTGTTCGATAGCCTTTAAGGAAGACAAGTCATTGATAGAAGTAATACCAGAATCAAGAATGGTGCCAAAGAAGAGATCGAAGTAGAGCTGGAGTTCCTCGTCAGGGACTGTGGCCACCCATTCTTTGAAGGTTATGTCAACTTGTTGGCTATCACTGTTGGTTTTATCCAGTTGGACGAAGTGCTTGTCCTCAATCTGCCAACTAAAGGTATCGTGCTGGGCGATACCACCCAAAGCAGTACTGTGCACGATGATTTGCTGGTTAGGGATTTCTAGCATCATACCGATGATGGAACCTTGTGGAATGAAGACCTTGGTTTTATCCATTATCCTTTGATAGCCCTCGGTTTGTGTCAATTCTGTGTGGAGACCAGGCGCATCAAAGGTATAAACTGCTGTGATTTGATTTTGCAAGTTTTTCTCAATTTGACTAGCAGCATAGATGGCTAAATTTCCTCCCTTGGAATGTCCAGCCAGAATGACCTTTTGCTTAGGATGGTGGGCAAAAAAGTTCTTTAAATAGGAGAGGGCATGCTTTTGAGCAGGAATTTCCTTCATATAAGTCAGGTGGAAATCTTCCTTCCAGCCAATGATACTGTCATCAGTCCCACGAAAGACAATCAGATAGGTATCGAGATTGAGGTGGTAGGTCATAGCTGCAAATTGTTTTTGCAATTCAGGATTGATGTCATTGATAAAATGGGAGAGTTTGCAATTTTTGAAGCGTTTGTGTCGAGCTAATTCATCCAATAGCTGGAGGCGATTTTTGCTGGTCAACATGTTAGGCTCTCTTGGAACCTGAGGTGCCAGGTCTAAAAGTCGCTGAGGAGTTGTGGAGACCAGATTATCAAAGGAGAGGTAGGTGGTTTCTGTTAAGGCTAAAACATCTAATTCATTCAAAGGTAGGTCGTAAAAGGAATCGTGTGCGACATCTTTCAGATAGTCAAAAATATTGGCCATAAGAGCTCCTTTCTTTTTATTTATCTTATCAAATTTCCCTTAAATTAGCTAGTAGGATTGCCTCATTTTGTTGCCTAAAAACAAGCTGCTTCAAATTCAGTTTCAGATCTTCTAGCATTGAAAAATCTGTTATAATAATAGCAAAGGAGAATCAGATGCACAAGATTTTATTAGTAGAAGATGATCAGGTTATTCGTCAACAAGTCGGAAAAATGCTCTCTGAATGGGGATTTGAAGTGGTTCTGGTAGAAGACTTTATGGAAGTTTTGAGTCTTTTTGTCCAGTCGGAGCCTCATCTGGTCCTCATGGATATTGGATTGCCCTTGTTTAATGGCTATCACTGGTGTCAGGAAATCCGCAAGATTTCCAAGGTGCCTATCATGTTTCTGTCTTCGAGAGACCAGGCTATGGATATTGTCATGGCAATCAATATGGGGGCGGATGACTTTGTGACCAAGCCTTTTGACCAGCAGGTTCTTTTAGCCAAGGTTCAGGGCTTGTTGCGTCGTTCCTATGAGTTTGGGCGTGACGAGAGTTTACTGGAATATGCCGGTGTTATCCTCAATACCAAATCAATGGATGTACATTATCAAGGGCAAGTCTTGAACTTGACCAAGAACGAATTCCAGATTTTACGCGTGTTGTTTGAGCATGCAGGTAATATCGTAGCGCGTGACGACCTGATGCGAGAACTTTGGAACAGTGACTTTTTCATTGATGATAATACTCTCTCTGTCAATGTGGCTCGTTTGCGTAAAAAGTTGGAAGAGCAGGGCTTGATTGGATTTATCGAGACCAAGAAAGGAATAGGGTACGGATTAAAGCATGCTTGATTGGAAACAATTTTTTCTAGCCTATCTGCGCTCCCGTAGTCGTCTGTTTGTCTATCTGCTTGCTTTAGCATTTCTAGTTTTGCTTTTTCAGTTTTTATTTGCCAGTTTGGGAATTTACTTTCTCTACTTTTTCCTCTTGTGTTGCTTTGTAACCATTTTATTTTTCGCTTGGGACATATTGGTAGAAATGCAGGTATATCGTCAGGAAATTCTCTATGGGGAGAGGGAAGCTCAGTCTCCTTTGGAAAGAGTTTTAGCAGAAAAATTAGAAGCGCGTGAGATGGAACTTTATCAGCAGAGATCAGATTCAGAAAGAAAACTGACGGATTTACTGGATTACTATACCTTGTGGGTCCATCAGATTAAGACCCCCATTGCAGCCAGTCAACTCTTAGTTGCAGAAGTAGCTGACCGCCAATTAAAGCAGCAATTAGAACAGGAAATTTTCAAGATTGACTCCTATACCAATCTAGTTTTACAGTACCTACGTTTAGAAAGTTTTCATGATGATTTGGTCTTAAAGCAGGTTCAAATTGAGGACTTGGTCAAGGAAATAATTCGTAAATATGCTCTTTTCTTTATTCAAAAAGGCTTAAATGTCAATCTACATGACCTTGATAAAGAAATCGTGACGGATAAGAAGTGGCTACTAGTGGTCATTGAACAAATTATCTCAAATAGTCTCAAGTACACCAAGGAAGGTGGTCTGGAGATTTATATGGAAGGCCAGGAACTCTGTATCAAGGATACAGGAATAGGGATAAAAAACAGTGATGTCCTCCGAGTCTTTGAACGTGGATTTTCAGGCTACAATGGACGCCTAACTCAGCAGTCATCTGGACTTGGACTTTACCTATCTAAGAAAATTTCTGAAGAACTGGGGCACCAGATTCGTATCGAGTCTGAGGTCGG